>CAZGAI010000473.1:0-3260 GCA_964523175.1 uncultured Victivallales bacterium
GGGCTCCCTGTTTCGGTTGGAATCGGACCTACCAAAACACTGGCAAAAGTTGCAGCGGAATTGGTTAAAATTCATAAAATTAAAAAGAAATACTGTTTGCTTACGGATGTGCAGAATATAAAAAATGAATTAAAAGAATTTCCAGTTGGAGAGCTCTGGGGCGTAGGACGGGCTACAAAAAATAAACTTCAGAGAATTGGGATAAAAACGGCACTGAATTTAATGAATATTGATGATGATTATATTAAGGGAAAATATGGAATTCAGCTTTTAAGAACTGTTAAGGAGTTAAGAGAGGAAGAATGTTATAATTTAGAAACTGAATCTGAAACCAGAAAAAGTCTCTGTTATTCAAGGTCATTCAGCAGCAGCATTACAAAATATACAGAATTAAAAGAATCTATTATTTATTATGCATCACAGGCTTCGGAAAAGTTGAGAAAAGATAAACTTAAAGCCGGTGCTGTAACTGTTTTTATCCGTACAAATTTCTTTAACAGAAATCTACCGCAATATTCAAACTCGGTGTCAGTAGGTTTGCCGTATTCCGCCGGGTCAAACAAAATGATAGTCGATTATGCAGTAAAAGGACTCAATAAGATATTCAGAGAAGGTTTTTTTTATAAAAAATCAGGCATAATACTTAGTGACCTTAATGACGAAAATATTGTACAACCGGATCTTTTTATCGAACCTGACGAAAAAAATGATATTCTCTCTAAAGTTATGGATGATATAAATAAGAAATATGGAAAAGGTTCACTTAAAATAGCTGGAGAGGGTATGAATAAAAAATGGGATATGTCTAGGAGTATGCTTTCAAATAGATATACATGCAATTGGGATGAATTACTCAAAATTGATTGACTTTTAAAGAGGATTAGAGGTTACTTATTAATTTGCTGATAGGTAACAGTATCATTTTTTTACTAGATGAATAAAAATATAACAAGTTTAACTTGATTCTACTATTTTAAACTATCGAAAAATCTTCTCTCATCCAATATAATGTATTAAAATATAAGAGAAATAGAATGTTGTTATTAACTCAAACTATAAAATGAAAGGTGTTAAAATGACAGGACAAGTTCAGGCTAGGGATTATAAAGCGAGTATTAGTGTTTTTGCAGTTTTTCTTTGGGGTTTAGGCGCAGTTTTTTATTCTTATGAATTTGCCTTAAGAACTTCTATGAATGCTATTTCACGGGATATGATTCATTCTATGAATTTCAGTGCATCTGAAATATCCATTATAGCATCGGTATTTTACTGGTTTTATGTTATATCACAAATACCGGCCGGAATTTCAGTAGATAAGTACGGTCCAAGGAGAGTATTGGTTGTTACTACATTCTTATGTGCAGCCGGTACTCTGGTGTTTACCTGTTCAAATAGTTTCCTTTTTCTTTGTTTAGGAAGAGCTTTAATGGGACTCGGTGGCGGATTTGCCTTTGTAAGTACTTTGAAAATTGCGAGTTACTGGCTCCCAGACAGGTGGTTCCCTCTTTTTGCCGGACTTACTCAGTTTTTTGGATATATTGGAGCTGCTCTAGCCGGATTACCTTTAGTCAGTCTTATGAGTCTATTTCACTGGCGTGCAATCTTCATATGCTTAGCGATTTTCGGTGCTGTTCTTTTTCTTTGTAATCTTTTTGCATCACTTGGAACAGTTGCAGAAAAGGCATCTGAAGAAGAAAGGGCTACATTCAAGGATACAATTGTTAATCTTGGCAGAATATCTAGGAACCCGCAGGTTATTTTTAATGGTCTATACTGTACGTTTGTAATGGGAGCGACTGCTGTTTTTGCAGATTTATGGGGAATAGATTTCTTGTTTAAGGTTAAAAATATTCCTATCACTACTGCAGCTACAGCTTGTTCATTAGTTTTTATCGGCGTTGCTGTATTAAGCCCTTTTTGGGGAGCAATAGCTTCATTTCTTAAAAGTAGTAGAATTCCCCTGATATGGTCTGCTATATTATCTGTTATAACAACAATCCTGTTACTTTATGTAAATATTCCTATATGGGGTATATTCTTAGCCTGTTTTATGTTTGGTGGGTTTCAGGCTGCACATGTATTGAACTTTACAATTTTAAAAGATGTAGTTGATACAAAGTACCTAGGTTCTGCCATTGCGTATGTAAACATGTTTACTGTTGCAGGTGGAGCATTATTTCAACCAATAGCAGGGCTTATTATAGATGCTTCCTATAAGATTAATAAGGCACCTTCATTCACATGCCCTGTTGGGGAGTCTTGTTATTCCAGGCTTGACTTTATGATTGGACTTGCAATTATACCTGTTGTTCAGCTCTTGGCTTTTATCATTGGGTTACTGCTTAAAGAAAAAAAGAAGACGCAATTAGAGCCTATGCAAAAAGTTACATGAGCTCATTTATCAGTGATAAGCTAACTGTTCCTCCTACACTAAAGTTTCGGCGGACAGGTCGGCGGATAAATATAAGTAAGTTCTTAGACAAATCCAATGATTTTTGACTAATAGATAATTAGATTACTGATTACCTTTTCAAACACGCACTAACGAGCGTAGTTCTTATGGAAATATTTTAATATAGCTAAATGATAAGGAAATTAGAATGCGTATTTTACACTCAATGATAAGAGTAGGGAATCTTCAAAAATCCATTGAATTTTATACTGATGTTTTAGGTATGAAGCTTTTGCGTCAAAAGGATTATCCTGACGGTAAATTTACCCTCGCATTTCTTGGATATGGGTATGAAGCTAATAACAGTGTAATAGAACTTACATATAACTGGGGTGTTGAAGACTATGATATGGGAAATGCCTTCGGTCACATTGCAATTGAAGTTGATAATGTTTATAAAGCAACAGCCAAAATTAAAGCTTTGGGAGGTATTGTTTCCCGGGAAGCCGGCCCTATGAACGCCGGAACAACTGTTATTTCTTTCGTCAAAGATCCGGATGGATATCCAATTGAACTAATAGGGGAAAAGTAGTTTGAGGTTAGAATAATATGAGTACTGAAAATGATAAATTTTTCTCTCTTAACGACGGTGCTTCTGGTAATGACTACCAGCTTATTTATTCGTTGAAAAACCTTAAGGATAAAGTTGCCGATAATAGTATTCCTCTCTATGAAAGACTTGACTATTTTGAAGATATTATAGATTCAGAAATGTATTAACTGGGAGGAAATAAAAAATGGATAGAGGTTTTCCTGAAGGTAACGCGATAGTTTATTGTGAAGGAGCATTTAATACTCCGTACGGTAA
>CAZGAI010000474.1:0-3256 GCA_964523175.1 uncultured Victivallales bacterium
GAGCTTTAAATAATTTTTTATCAGGTATTATATATAGTAATTTCAAGGTTTACTCTGTATAATGGTTAAGCAATATCATCTAAAACTCATTAATAAAACCTTTATCTAATCATTCATTTTTTGATATGTATAACTCTACTAAACTGAAATCAAAAACCTTTTTTAGCGATTCGCTTATAGCTCTGATAGAGGTACGATGAATATGGAAAAAAATCAATCTCCGGATATGCCAAAAGGTTGGCGTTTCAAACTAGGAGTTCTGTGCATAATTCTTAACCTGGCAATTGCTCCAATAATAACTCAGTTTATTGCTATGTTTGATTTGTCTACAGGTGCTAAAACGGCCATTACGACATTTTATCGGATTGGTAATGTTTTTATGTCCCCTCTCTTGGCTATTGCAACACCCTTTTTCGATATATTTTTCTCCGGATGGTTACCTA
Source organism: uncultured Victivallales bacterium (assembly GCA_964523175.1). Classification (GTDB taxonomy): domain Bacteria; phylum Verrucomicrobiota; class Lentisphaeria; order Victivallales; family GWF2-38-69. The sequence goes on from CAZGAI010000474.1 coordinate 444, forward strand.
ATCCATTATTGACTGGAATAATTGGTGACACTTCACTCATTTTGAGCTTATTAGTCCTTGGAGAAAATTTTTGGGAAAAATTAAGGGGACTCTTCATTCGTACAGCAACTACTAATATTTCAACAGCTGAAATCAAATAGTAACACAAATTAAGGATATAGCCATGTATGATGCCGCCATAATCGGAGCCGGAATAATTGGATCTTCCATTGCCAGAGAATTGTCAAAATATAATCTAAAAACAGTTCTTATAGAAAAGTCATATGATGTCAGCAATGGCTCGACAAAAGCAAACAGCGCAATTGTACATGCAGGCTATGACCCTACACCAAACACTTTTATGGCTGAATTCAATGTTCGTGGCAATACTATGTTTCCACAATTATGCAAAGAGCTTTCTGTCCCATTCAAACAGATGGGTTCACTTGTAATTGCATTTAGTGACGAAGATATAGATATAGTCCACCAACTATATGAGAGAGGGAAAATAAATGGTGTTCCGAATATAAAAATACTGAAAAAAGACGAAATATTAAGAATTGAACCCAACATTAACACAAATGTCAAAAAGGCATTATGGTGCGGAACTGCCGGAATAGTCAGTCCTTATGAACTTGCAATTGCACTATGTGAAAATGCTCAAATAAACGGGACAGAGATCAAGCTTAACTGTGAAGTTCTGGATATTAAGAAATCTGATGACTATTTTGAGATAACAACTACACAAAGCAAAATTAAATCTAAACTTGTGATTAATGCAGCAGGAGTTTATGCCGATAAAATAAATAATATGGTATCAGCAGACAAATTTAAAATTAATCCTGTTAAAGGTCAGTATTTATTATTAAACAAAACAACAGGCAATTTGGCTAAACATGTGATATTCCAGTGCCCAACTGCATTGGGCAAAGGTGTTTTGGTAACTCCAACAGTATATGGTAATACTCTAATAGGCCCTGATGCACAGGAAACACAGAGTAAAAATGACACCTCTATCTGTGAAGAAAACTTTGAGTATATAAAAGAAACAGCACTAAAAAGCTTTCCTGAAATACCTTTTAAGAAAACGATTAAAACATTTGCAGGTCTTAGAGCAGAGGCAGATAGCAATGACTTTATAATTGGTGAATCGAAAGATGTACAAAACTTTATTAATGTGGCAGGAATTAAATCTCCAGGCCTTTCATCTTCCCCTGCAATTGCATTCCATGTGTCATCAATTGTTTTAAGTAAATTTGACATGGTTGATAAGAAAAAAGAATTCAGCCCTTTCAGACAATCACCTATGTTGAAATACATGAATAAGGAAACAGGAGATAAACTTATTAAGACTGATTCGTCATATTCAAATATTATCTGTATATGCGAACATATTACTGAAGGTGAAATCAAAGATGCTATCAGCCGTCCTCCACAGGCTACAACTAGAGATGGTGTAAAACGAAGAGTTCGTGCAGGCATGGGACCATGCCAGGGACACCGATGCGGACCAAAGGTTGATATTATTTTATCAGGCAATAAGCAGTAGGACAATGGTGCAAAGGGTATTATGATGAAAAATCTTTTAAATAAATTAAGCTGCTGTTTTTCAATTTTTATTATTATTGTAATTTGCGTAATTGTATTTATTTTCTTCCAATTCCGTAATTCATGGATTTTAAACAGAAACATACTGTTACAAAAAAATAGTGATTCCAAAATCGTAAAACAGTGGAAGCATCAGAAAGAAGGAACTCACGTTTTTCCTGCTTATCTTAGCCATGGAGTTTCAAACCTGACAAAATTAAAAACTGTAGTCAAAAACCCTAACCATTTAGTTTTTTCCGGAGGAGGAGCCAGAGGGCCGGCTTATGCCGGAGTATTGAAATATCTCCAGGAAAAAAATATGCTGAAAAATGTAAACAGTTTTGTAGGCACTTCTGCAGGGTCAATTATGTGTACTTTTATGAGCGTAGGAAGTTATTATGAAAAAAATAGGCTAAGTAAAGAAAAACCTTTCTGGAAAGTTGTTTATGAAATAATTGAAGAAACTGATTTTATAGACTTTATAGATAATCCTATATTGAAGGAGTTTATTAACAAAAAAAGTTTCAATAGTGATAACCTAATTGCTTCTATTCAAAATGTTAGCAGTGATATGGGTAACCACTACGCACTTTGCCAGGGTTCTAAAATTGAAAGTTTTTTTAAACAGTCTCTGATAAAATTCGGATTTAAAGAAAATATTACTTTAGGAGAACTTTACAGAAAAACGGGCAAACATTTAATTCTAGTTTCCTGTAGCCTGTCTTATGACAAAATCGCATATTTTGACTATAAAACAGCTCCAGACCTGCAGGTAGCAAAAGCAATGAGAGCATCAATGGCCATTCCCTTTGTATTTGCACCGGTAAAATATAATAATGATTTTTTTGTAGATGGTGGTGCAGCATATAATTATCCAATAGACTATTTTGATTCTATAACTTCTGTCAACGATCTAGAACCCGCAGTTTTAGGTATTGCTCTTTTTTCCAAAAAAGAAATGCTTAGGCCATCCTGGAATAAAGTTGAAAATTTCTTTGGCTATTCAGGATCTGTTTGTCAATTAGTAATGTTTAATACAAGCAGAGCAATTAATCAAATAAATTTTAGTCGAACTGTTTTTATTGACTGTGGGAAGATAGGTGTAATGTCTTTTTCCTTAAGTAAAAAACAGAAAAGAGAACTAATACAGGCCGGATATGATTCAATGGTAAATTATTACAGGACCAAATCAAACTGATGAATTTTATCTATCATTTATCAATTCAGGGTATAATGCTTTTACCCCT
>CAZGAI010000475.1:0-3253 GCA_964523175.1 uncultured Victivallales bacterium
CTTACAGGTTTAGCGCGCGGGGTACAGTTGTCTAGACAGATGTTGCCATATGAAAGATTTTTTAAAACAAAACAAAATAACATAAACTGGAAAATATCCAGCTGCATAATAAAAGATAATCCTCGTTTTAAGTGGCGCGGTATGCATCTTGATATATCAAGACATTTTTTCCCTGTCGAAGAAGTATGCCGTTTTATTGACCTTATTGCATTACACCGTTTTAACATATTACATCTACATCTGACTGATGATCAGGGATGGCGGGTAGAAATAAAGAGATATCCAAAATTAACCGGAGTTGGCTCTATTCGGAACTCAACTCTTATAGGCCATGAGCGGGCAAGACCGCGTCAATATGATAATACTTCTTATGGTGGTTATTATACACAGAAAGATATTCGTAAAATAGTTGATTATGCTGCAGGACGACATATTACGGTTGTACCTGAAATTGATATGCCGGGCCACATGCAGGCGGTTATTTCTGCATATCCGGAATTAGGATGTACTGATATGAATGTTTCACCGCGCTGCCACTGGGGAGTAAGCCAGCATATACTCAATGCAAATGAATCTACTGTACAGTTTATGAAAAATATACTTGATGAAATAATGGATATGTTTCCTGCAGAGTTTATCCATATAGGCGGCGATGAAGCAGCTAAATATCAATGGGAAGAATCACCGGATATTCAGGAAAGAATGAAAGAACTTGGTGCTAAAAATGAAGATGAACTTCAAAGCTGGTTTATATCGCAAATGGATAACTATATTACTTCTAAAGGGCGACGTTTGATTGGCTGGGATGAAATTCTTGAGGGAGGTCTTGCCGACGGTGCTGCTGTTATGAGTTGGCGTGGAGAGGGAGGGGGTGTTAAAGCGGCAGGACTTGAACACTATGTAGTTATGACTCCTGGAGAATATGTATATTTTGATCATTATCAGGCTGAACCTGCTTCAAAGGAACCTTTAGCTATTGGCGGTATGACTACATTGGAAAAAGTATATTCCTATAACCCCTTGCCGAAAGCTTTAGCTGAAAATAAACAAAAGTATATTTTAGGATCACAGGGACAGCTTTGGACAGAATATATTCCAACACGTGATCATTTGGATTATATGGCTTTCCCGAGGGTATGTGCTTTGGCCGAAGTATTATGGCTGAATACTGAAGAAAAAAATTATGAGGATTTTATTGAACGATTAGAACATCATAGAAAACGATTAGAAATATTGAACGTTAAAATGCATCCTTAATACTCTTTGATTGCTCTTTTCATGGCAAGGTTATCCTGCTTTGTACGTAATGAATCTCTTTTATCTCCTTTTGTTTTTCCTTTTCCAATAGCCAGTTCAACTTTTATTTTCCCTCTGTTTAAATAAAACCTTAGGGGGACTATGGTGTTTCCTTTTTCTCTGATTTGCTGGTTCAGTTTAAGGATTTCCCTTTTGTGCATAAGTAGGCGTCTGGGACGTTTCGGGTCATGATTGAACCTATTGCCGTGTTCATAGGGTGAAATATGAACATTATAGAGATAAAGTTCGCCATGTTCTACTTTAGCATAGGTATCAGTCATGGATATGTTTCGATCCCTGCAGCTTTTTACTTCCGTTCCCTGTAGTTCTATTCCAGCCTCAAACTTAGCCAGTATTTCAAAGTCGTGAAAGGCTTTTTTATTTCTAATTAATGTATTATCCGGTTTTTTAACTTTCTTTGCCATCTTATTTCTCTTCTATGTGCTCAGAGCAATGTTTCATATTTTTGATATAGGTAAATTGTACTTCTTTCTTTAAAATACTATATGTTATTCAAATTTTACAGCATTTTAACAGATAATCCAAAAGAGAATTGAGATTACAACTCAGAAGTATCGTATATTTATCACCTGCGCCGGCATAAATAACTAATTTGTTTCCAATGACAAAGTTGCCGACAGGAAAAACTACTGCAGGAACATCTACAGTATAATCCTCATTTCCATATAATTCACAAGGTAAGTTTGGTATGTATAGAGGATTTTTTGTGCGACAGATTACTTTTCGTGGATCCTCTATGTCGAATAGTGTGGCACATACAGAGTAACCGCGTTTTATTTCAACAGTTACACCATATGCCTTTAGTATGTCAGGTTTGATTTCACCTACTGCATGATGATACAGCATCAAACGATGCAAGCTGTGCACCAAAGCCGGAAAAAATATTTCTGCATATGTCCGGAGAAGTGCATGAGGCTATTGAGTTAAAAATTGCTTCTTCAGAACTTTGTGCTTCGGGTATTGTCTTGAATTTTACTTTCATACCCAGGCCGCTTTCATCCCAGGGCCTGGTTGCATCAGCCCAGAAATTCTTCTGATCCTGTGATGGGGCAACCCATAAATGCAGGAAATTGTCTTGGGTTAGGCTTTTTTAATGGTTTATTAAACTCTAGATGTACCATTCAAATAAACAGATAAGAACTATTACTACAAGGCTTTTTATTACTTTGGGCATATCTAACTCCAATGTTTATTTTATATGTTTTTATATTTAGTGTATAGGAATTTACATTTTAACTTAAAAATAGACAACAATATTATATTACTCTCTATAGCTAAGCGACTAAAACAAGGTTTACTTTGAAATTATTTACCAGATTCTACTTTCTTTAATTGTGTATGTGCCTTAGTTGTATATGACATATTAGCGGACCGGTATTAATTTGTTTTAGGTAGCTGCAAATTTAAATTATAGAGTGATTGTATTTCAATGGTTGCTTTTTTAATGTTTACTTCGAAAATATGCCCCCCTCTTTTTTTATCATCAGTAATAAAATGTAAATGATAACCAGCAACACCTATTCCTTTGATGAAAGCAGGACATTTAAACGCGACAATTGTCGCTGCTGTATTTACAGCGAATTTATGTTCATGATTTTTCATCCATTTCGATAGGGGTTGATATGGTGGTTGTGCTATATCTTCACTTCTGGCTTTTATTTCAATGAACTTACCCTGTATTCTTATGGCATAAAAAATATTATTACTAGGAAATTTTTTGTCTATAACCTTTTTTAGCTCTTTAATGTTCTTAATGTCATTAACAGTAAAACTGATTTCAGGGTTAGTGCGCCAAGCAAGCTTGGTGCTTCTTATATGGTGCCCTGCCACCTTTGTTAGTTAGCAGGAAGTCCGTATCGGGCAAGACTTAAACAGTCACCTGTACCGAGTGTTGCGGATATGTAGGATAGCGATCTGTACTTCTGTTTTTACAGAT
>CAZGAI010000476.1:0-3248 GCA_964523175.1 uncultured Victivallales bacterium
TGAGGCCTTATTGTTTGTTTTTTATTGAATGACAACATCTTATTATTTCCTATTTATAAGTTATTTATTATTCCATTATAATATTCAAGATCTATGAACATTAACTTTACTCCTTTATATTTATTATATATATTAAGCAAAATGCATGCCAAATACTGTAAATTAACAAAACAGTAATTATAAGTAGTTAATTATTATAATGATAGCTTATTGATAGTTTATGGAGGATAACTTTTTATAGTAGCAAAATTAAATATATTATTGATTTTATAGTAGCATTAACGCTACTTAATTAAGCTAATTTTCTACGAACTGAGTTTCTTTGGAAAATTATCTTAGGCAAATCTACCACTTTTATTCGACAGATAAATTTTAAGGTGTTTTTATCTTGCTATATAGAGTAGTTTTATGAACATTCAGTTCTTTAGCTGCAGCAGTTATTTGCCGGTTCCAGTCTCTCCCTGAATTAGTATCGCGCTTGAACTTGAAGCGACGCAGGTAGCAGGTCAAATACTTTACGCATGGAAGGACTATGGCTACCATTTCCGTAAAAGTCAAACTTTGTTGAGTGCTCCAGTAAAACTGGAGGTTATTATTAATACTATTATTATCAATACAGTATTATTTTGCGACTTGTTCTATATCCTGCATGATTATTCTCAAATCCTGGATTTAACGCTAAAGAGCATAATCCAAACCCCAGTTATTAGGGCAATATTCCAGCGATTTAATAATGTACTGTCTGGTTATTATTTTCTCAAAATGCATTGGGTCAGCTCCATGCTTAAAATATTCTCCCCAAGCCCAGCCATGCTTTGTCATTATCTGAAATACTTTATCACCTAGGTATGCAAGCTGATCCAGTTCAACAGGACATCCCTTTTTTCAGGTAGTTCCTATCATCTGTTTTTTATATCTTCAGAAATAGGAGTTATTGTACCGGTAAAGTTATTAACCGCATAAGTACTTGTGACAAAAATAACTGCCATCGTTAAAAAGAATACTCTCAATAAAAGTTTCATAAAATACTCCCATGGCTAATTTTTATTTTTCATTCATTAACAAAATCAATTACGCACATAAAGACTATAGTTTCTGAGTAATAAACCTCATATAAGACATTTGTATCGTAGTCCCCGGTTAATTATACTTCCGTTCCAGTTTCAATAATATTTTTACATCTAGATTACATATCTCATGTCCCTGCCATTAAATAAACATGCCTATTATTCATTTATTACGTTTATCCTCCTCTCTAAGTTTATGATGGAAGTGAGGGATTGCATGAATAGATATAATTGCAGAAGGCTGACAGCCAGCTGCCATAGTTAAGGCGGTTGATATAGGTACTAAATTTTCCTTTCCTTTTTGCCCTCTCTTTCCGCAGGACGAAAAAAACAGCATAAATCCTATGGCTGAAATTGCTGCAATGTTAACTATAAAAGTTTTTTTATATTGCTTATTCATAGCTCTTCCTCCTCCCATACATTAAAGGATTCAACCTTACAATAAAAAGTTTTATTTATTCTAGCAATTTCTCTACGTTTGTCAGCAGATCTTTAATTTTTATAGGTTTTTTCATTTCAATATCAGCCCCATATTCATGTGCTCTATCTAAAAGAAAGTTAGTTCGCCCTTCAGAGGAAGCCCCGGAAATCGCAATAATTTTAACTCCAGTACACTCTTCTTTTATTTCATGTATAGCCTGTATCCCATCTTTTTCCGGTAGAAAAAGATCCATGATTATTAAGTCAAATAAACCTTGAAAATAAAGATCGCATCCAGTTTTTCCATCAGAAGCTTCTTCTATTTCATAGTCAGCCTTCTCAAGAGCAATTTTCAGCATCTTCCGAAAAGGTCTATTATCGTCTATTAAAAGAATACGTTTCATTTTATACCTCCTTTTTATTATTTAACAATTCATGAATAGCCTGTGTAAGTATCGTGATTTTTACTGGTTTTGTTAATATTTTATTAATGTTGTATTTGTTGGTATCTTTATCAACTAAAATGTCATTGTACCCAGTAGTAAGTATGATGGGAATATTCGGATTGATTTTTATAAGTTCATTACTTAGTTCAATTCCTGTCATTACCGGCATTACCTGATCAGTAAAGACAAGGTCAAATTTATCCTGCTGAGCGTTAAATATTTTCAATGCTTCATAACCGTTATCTGCAACTGTTATACTGTATCCAAGTTTTTTTAAAGAAATCTCAAAAGACTTCAGCAGAGCAATTTCATTTTCAACAACCAAAATATGCTCATTGCCTTTAATAGGTAATAAATTAGTTTTTTTCTTTACTTCAATAGATTTTATTGCAGGAAAGAAAAGCTGAAATGTCGTTCCTTTTCCAGGCTTACTTTCCACAGTTACTGTACCTTTGTGTGCTTTAATAATATTATATACTACCGAGAGGCCAAGGCCGGAGCCTTTTCCTATTTCTTTAGTAGTAAAAAAAGGATCAAATATGTGCTCTGTTACTTCATCACTCATTCCGCAGCCTGTATCCTTTATGCTCAGTTTCAAATAAGTACCAGGCTTAGTAATGCCGAAGATATCGGATCGTTCTATACAAAATTCTACTTCTTTCAAATTTATTTCTAAAATTCCATTTTTCCCCTGCATTGCATATTGTGCATTATTACACAGATTTATTATCACTTGCTGGATCTGTGTCTCATCACCTAAAATAGGATGATGAACATTGTTTATGTTTTGATGAATTTCAATAGTTTCCGGAAGGATAACTTGAATTATTCTGCTAATGCGTTTCAGAAATTCAGGCAGTATTATAGGTAAGAACAATTGGGTTTGGGTGCGGCCTAAAACAGCAATTCTATTAACCAATTCTGAAGCATTTTCTCCCTGAGCGTATACTTCTTTGAGATATTCTCTTTCTTCTGCATTAACATGTTCTTCATTAATGACAATTTCTGTAAGCCCCATTATTATCCCTATAATATTATTAAACTCATGAGCCATATTTCTGGCTAAAGAACCTATAGCTTCCATTTTTTGGGACTGCAGCAGTTGTACTTCAAGCAAATGACGTTTAGCTTCAGCCTCTTTATGGTCCGTTATATCAGATAAAGTACCTATTACTTTTATGATTTTTTTTTCATCATCAATTAATTCAGCTTTTTCTCTAACCCATTTAGTTCTATCTTCCAAAGTAAGTCTATTTTTAATGTCGTAGGGGGAGACTTTAATGATTCTATGTTCAATGTCGTAGGGAACACCTTT
>CAZGAI010000477.1:0-3231 GCA_964523175.1 uncultured Victivallales bacterium
AAGCCATATAATCAAGTTTTTTTCTTGCAGCATATTTTACTGTTTCTTTATAGTTTGCGTACATGTACGGTAGTTTGAGATACAGCAGATTATTATCAATATTTTCATGTATCTTATCCATAGCTCTAATTCCTTTCAGCAATTTCAGTGTATGTTTCGATATCTGTTTTTTTGAAATCCAGTTCCAGCAGATCCTGTTTTCTTATTAAATGCAGAGGAGATGCTTCGGGAGTCAGACGTTCACGCTGCTCAAGTATGTTTGTAATATATTCACTGCTGAATGCCTGAAGTTTCAGTGCGTCATCAATTGCAGGAGCAACTTTATCCGCACCGTAAATATCAACCAGAGCCATTATTTTTCTAATATGGATTTTTACATTAAAAAGTCTCTGTTTAATGCCCGAATAATATTTTTCAGCATTCTCTGAAAGAACAAGAAAATGCTGTAGTAGTTTTCTGTCCTTAGCATTTCGTTTCTGTTCAAGCAGAGCTTTTACATGATCAGGATTTTCAAAATTTCTATTTCTTTCAAATGAACGTTTATGCCTGGCTATAAGTTTATCATCCTTATAAATAAGGAGTTCCTGAGGATATATTTTTATTCTCAGAGTATTGGATGCATATTCGGCAGGTACTGAGTAAAGATTTGATTCAAAAGATACTCTGAACCTGGAGTTTGATTTTACAGTTTTAATGACAGCACAGTCATATGGGAAAAGTGGAAGGCGGTTCATAACATCCTTTTCAGTTTTAAACATATCGACAGGTTTTTCACCTGTAGTCCTGTGTTTTCTGATATTTGCTATATTTTCAATCCAGGACTTTGCCTGATTATTTATTGCATCCAGACTCTTTATCTCACCTATTCCATTCAGAAGGTTACTTTTAACATAATTTACAGAATTTTCCACGATACCTTTTTCCTGGGGCCGCCGTACAGAACAAGCCCGGACTTTGAAGCCGTAATGCTGTGCAAAATCAGCATAATGAGGATTTATTTTTACATCAGCATACCGTGAATTTTCCAGTACTGCAACTTTACAGTTATCTACGATTACTGTTTCCGGTACCGAATGAAAATATTCAAAGGCATTTCGATGACACTGTAGAAAATGTTCCTGATTCTGTTTCATTATAAATTCAACATATATCATTCTGCTGTAGCATAATGTCATTATAAATGCATATAGGCGTCTTGTAACATTCTCCAGTCTGATATAACCGCAGTATGCAAAATCAACCTGTGAAGCTTCACCTTTGCTGAACATAACAGTTAAAAATACTGGTTTTTTAGGCGGTCTCACAAGAGCAATATAATGACTTAATATACTGTAACTGCCTGTATATCCCTCGTCCTTCAGTTTCTGATAAATCTGTACGGCAGTATATTCATGACGTTCAAGAAGTCCTTTTATCGTGTTCTTATAAGGTTCAAGCATTGTTGGTTTATTAACAGGTTTACGTTTTACAAAACGATCTCTTCTCATCCAGCGCTGAGCTGTTTTAAAATCCATTTTCAGCTCTTTGGATATTTGATTGGCATTTAACTTATCTTCATTCTGCAACTGCTTTATTCTGCTGAAAGTATGGAAATCCATTATACACCTCCAAACATTTTTTCTATAACAGAACCAATACATGCCGTACTGCTGTCATTGGGCTTTTCTACTTTATCTACTGTACGTGGATGGGTTTTTTCTGCTGAATGATTCCTGAATACGGCTGAAAATATTTTTGACTTCTGTTCTTCTTCATTTCCAAGATCAAGAACCTGATAAAGTCCCCCCAGATAGGATATGAGTTCTGCATCAATCAGTTCTCGTCGGCACTTGGCTATACTGCTTTGATCCGATATATTAAGATATTTCAGTATACTTTCATCTCTATAATAGGAGAGCCCTTCATAATCTCCCACTGTAAGCAGAAACAGATATAAAGCCAGTGCATCCGAACTGCACCTCTCAATGTAGTTATTACGTACCAGACGGTGATCCACCCAGCTGAAGTGACGGGGTATTTTCCTTTTCCTGCCCGGATTAATCAATACTTTGCTTTTCATGGCCGGCTCTCCTAAGTGTTTTATTAATTTTGGTATCGGCTGTTCCGGATGATATACCGGAAACACTCTTTCCCTTATCATAAAACACATTTCTCTGAATATCCATTATATCACTTAAGAGTGAATTGGTAAGGTGGCTTATCAGACCGGTTATAATATTGTTCTGATAATCAACAGTATCAGCTAGTTGCATTATTTTTAAAGAATGACTTTTAATAGTGTTTGTCAGAATGAAATCACTTAAGAGTTTTCCGCTGATATCTCTTTTCTGTGCCTGGGCTGTATCACTCTTAAGTGATTTCGTTCTATTTTTTTTATCTTTTTTTTGATATTTCTTCCAGTAATCAGGATTTCTCTGCTGCCAGTCTCTAGTATATGCTGAATTTTTAATGCGTTTCTCCAGTGTCTGATTACAGCCTTTTCGGCGCTGTTTAGCCTGACTTACATTATGACTGACACGCTTACATTCAGGTCTTGTACAGTATTCCTGGCTATGTCTGTTATGTTTTGACGGCGCAAACATCCTGTGACAGTTCTTACATTCTATTTCTCCTGATTCATTCATGATATTACCTGTTGATTGGAAATGATCTCTATGAATATAAAATACAGGAAGAAAATTCTATGAAGAAGATAGTTTTTATGGAATTTATCAAAGAAAATACAAAAAGAAGATAGTTTTTTTAGAATTGACTGAAGAAGATAGTTTTTTTAAGAAAATTATTTGGCATTCCAAATTGCTAATAAATTAGACATTCAGCTTGGTACTCACACGCTTTATCCGACTTTCAGGATAATAAAACACTGTGAAGGAAAATTTGTACAAACAAAACTCCCGCAAGTTGATTCCAGGACTAAAAGGCCAAAGTATTATTCAGTTTTTGCTAGGATTTTTGGTTGATGTTTTAGATGAAAGACTTTATTCTTGATGTGGAAACTTAGAACCAATTCAGGTCATATATATGCATAAAAGTTGCGAATATGGATTATTTTGATAATTGCATTAGCATATGAACTTGTTTTGTAAGAAAAATATGTTATAATTTCTTACAAAATAAGGATTGTAAGAATTATGCAAAGCGTACAAAATAAAATACTTAGTATTATATATGGGCATGGTAGGGCTTGGTCTTTTTCTCAAAAAGATTTTTTAAGGGTCGGAAGTCTGAAAG
>CAZGAI010000478.1:0-3226 GCA_964523175.1 uncultured Victivallales bacterium
TTCAAAAGCAATTCCACTTTTACCGTTTCTTAAAGAATCTTCATTTTGATCAAGCCCAACACCAATTGGTGTAACAAGGCCTCTTCCGGTAACAACAACTTCTTTTTTCATCGGCCTTCAATCTCCTAAATATAAGAATTAATAATATCTATATAAATATCTGTTTAATAATATTACCTCACTTTAGTAAAAAAACAAAAAATCACCTTAATTATTTAAGCTAATAAACGTATTTTTTAATATTTTATGAGTTAATGAGTATTATTTGTATTAATTAAATTCAAAAATTCCATTCTTGTTGTTGATCTTCTGAAGCATCCAAGCATTGCAGAGGTTACCATTTTAGAATGCTGTTTACTGACACCTCGCATTGTCATACACATGTGCTGAGCCTCCATTACTATTCCGACACCCTGTGCATTAAGTCTATTTCTGATGGTTTCAGTTATTTGTTTGGATAAACGTTCCTGGATTTGCAGTCTTCTAGCAAAAACTTCAACTATTCTGGAAAGCTTACTTACACCTATAATTTTTTTATTTGGAATATATCCAATATGACATTTCCCATAAAAAGGGAGCAAATGGTGTTCGCATAAACTATAAAACTCAATATTTTTTACTATAACCATATCATCATTTTCAGTTTTATAGATGGCATTGTTTATTATTTCATCAATATCTTCGTGGTAACCTTTTGTTAAAAATTCAAAACTTCTTTTTACTCTGTCAGGAGTATTTATCAATCCTTCCCTGTTGGGATCCTCTCCTATAGCAATTAATAAATCTTTAATAATTTTTTCCATATTATACCTTAATTTATCGAGTTTAAATATAAATAAAACTAATTCTGCATGATGCTGCCAGACCTTAATTGTCCACAGGCGGCATTAATTTTTCTACCTTTTTCAATCCTAAGAGTTGTAACAATGCCTTGTTCTTGTAATCTGTTTGCAAACTTTCTACAGATTTGATCATCAGTTCGGGCAAAATGGGGATTATCTGTTGGATTGTAGGGGATTAGATTGATTTTTGCCCTAAGCTTTTTTGCTATTTTAGCAAGTTCGTCTGCCTTGGACTGCATATCATTGACACCCTTTATCAAAGTATATTCAAAAGTAATGATTCGACCGGTTTTCTCAAAGTAATATTTGCAGGCATTGAATATTTCCTGTAATGGGAATCTACAGTTATCGGGGATAATGGTTGCTCTTGTTTTATCGTCAGGGGCATGAATTGAAACTGCCAGGTTCCATTGTTTTTTTAAATCAGCAAGCTTAATAATGCCGTGAGGTATTCCGCTTGTAGAAATTGTAATACGGCGTGCAGCGTAATTAATGTATTGCGGAGAGCAGATAATATTCAGGCTTTTAATAAGATTATTTAAATTAAGTAAAGGTTCACCTATGCCCATAAAAACAATATTGTCAGGATGACTGTTCAAAAGTTTGCTGCCAAACAAAAATTGAGAAACAATTTCTCCAGGATGTAAATTTCTTGTAAGGCCGAAAGCTCCACTGGCACAAAACTTACATTTTACCGGGCACCCAACTTGGGTGCTAAGGCAAAAAGTCTTTCGTTTTTTTGAATTTATTAAAACAAACTCAATATTCTCTTTATCATAAAGGTGGAGTAGATATTTAACTGTTTTATCAGATGTCTTTTCATTGTTAATAATATTTGGGTATTTATAAATGAATTTAGTAGACAGTTCATTTCTCAAATTTGCGGGAATATTTGTCATTTCCTGAGGGAAAAATATAAATTTCTTATAAACCCAATCAAGAATTTGAGAGTACCTATATTTGGGAAAATTGCTCAATTGTTTTTCAAGCATGGGGAAAGTAACATCAAAAATAAAGCAGGGAGATGAGTGCAATGTTATATGTCCAATTTACTTTGTTTATTGTTAATAATAAAGCCTTTCCAGAGAAAGAGTTTTGTGTCTTTGTAATAAATTTCCGATATTTTTTCCCACTGTCTTGAAGGATGAATTGGAGAACTTAAACTGAGTAAAAAAACAGCTTTTTTATTTGAAGGTAGGTCGTTTAAATTATTCAGTTTCTTGATATTGCATCCTAAGTAGCATCCTAAGGCATAAATATTAGATATCTGGCTGCCTTTGTATAGGGTCATGTTATGGTTATAGTTTTCACCTAATGACTTGATAATAGATGAAGCGGCGCTTTTTCCGTCATCAGAAAGAGATCTATAGGGATATGTTAAAGACCAGAACCCCAGCATGAAAATTAAACATGCTCCCAAGGCATGAGAGTAAATAGATAGTTTTCTTTTATACATAATTAATAGATAAAGGCCAATTATAATTCCAAGCCCAGATTGGATTACGCCCCATAAAAAAAAATTTGAAAAAAAACTAATGCCATTACTCAAAAATGATGAATGTATCCATTTTAATATTGTAAAGGCATGCCACCATGAGTAAGGAATCCAGTATAGCAAAAAAACAGTGACTATCAATATAAACAATACAATTGTAATAATATTAAGTAGTTTATGCAGACCAATTCCATTACGACGTACAACCAACCAGTAATTAGTACCTGCAAGTATAGCTATCGGTGGTATTAAAATAATAGCATCTCTGGTTTCAGTAAAAGGATTCAACCATAGAAAAACAAAAAGAGAAAAGAAAATTGTTCTTATAAACCTACTAAAAATGGGGTTTTTATCTAATGGAAAATAAGCAACACAAAAAACTGGCCAGGCAATAATAGTCCAGGGCATAAATCCTCCGAGTACAGCAAGAGGAAATAAGATAAAAATCTCAAAATAATGTGTCGATAAACCATAAAAAATATTAATTGAGTTGAAAGGGTTATTAATAATATCAGTCATTCGCGGGATAAACCATAATAAAACAAAAGCTCCAAGTATGCAAAGTCCTATATAAAAACCTCGCAACTGTACTTTGTTCCAAACTGTAAGTGGACGGCGCATGAATATCAAAGGTATAAAAAAATAGAAAACTGCTAGCCAGCCAATTGTGTAAAAAGCCAGACCACAAAAAAATAAGCTTACAATCCAGGAAGTATTCCAATTCCCTCGAACTGCACCAAACATATACCAGGTTATCCAGGCCAGAAACAAAAAAAGTACTGCGAGTGTAAAGGGATTACCGTCAATTGCTTTTTCAAAAACATATATATTAGCCACCATAATAGCAGCAGATACTAAGCCAGCCTGAATCCCGGAAATTCTTCTACCG
>CAZGAI010000479.1:0-3225 GCA_964523175.1 uncultured Victivallales bacterium
CAATATCATACATTTTATTCATGTAGTTGTCAGTATTAGTATGCCTCAACACAGCAATTACATCCTGTACAGACATTTTATCTGCAGGTTTTACACTGAATGGCAATCTTCTATCAGGACTTCTATCAATTTTTTTCTGAGTTATAAGCTCCTCAGAAAGCCATTGTCTAGGATCCATTAGCTGTTTTCGGGGTTCAGAATACGCTTCTGAAAAATTAAATATTTTAGTTTTCTCAGGATTGTACCAGCCTTTTTCTGTAGCATATTTAATTAAATCTTTGGATACAATGTAGTTTTTTGTATCCAGAGGATTGACATCCTGAATTGTATAAACATTTGGTAATAAAGCCACCTGGTCATCTGGAACCCTTTCAGCAAGCCATTTATTGCCTCTTGTAACTGCCATCAGCCATGCTTCGTTCGGGTCTGCAATTACATAAGTTCTGTTACTAACATAGCCATATTTATCTATAAGGCCTCCAATTATTTGAACACCTTCTCTAGCTGTTTTAGCTCTCTCGGCTGCAAATCTTCTTGTCAAGTATGATAACCCACCATTTTTAATCTGCCCTTTTTTTTTCAATGTTGATAATTCAGGCATTCTATCGGGACAAAAGTCACTAACAATTGCTACCCCATATTCATTCAGATATCCATCACTTGATGTAGCTCCGGGAATTTCGGACCAGAGAAACGCATTAGTTTCGGCAACCTGTGGTATTTTTCCTCCATTCTTTAAGTCAACCTTTGCACCTTTAGAATAATGCATCTTTGGAATTTTTCTGAAATTTACAAATAGATTGCCAGAGTTTTGCTCATCATGCCCTACCAGTACACATCCATTGCTTGAAGCATCCTTTCCGACGACAACTGTAAAACATGCAAATAATGAAGGTATTGAAAAAAATAATATTATTTCTAAGGTGAAGGCTGTTTTTATAAATTTCTGGCTTAATAAATTTTTTCCTTTAAACCTCATTTTTTGCTCCTCTTTCTAGATATTGGATTATTATTTGCTATTTCATTAACGGTTTATTTCTATATTTAATATTGAACTTGTCGAGTATTTTTTTCCCATGTTCATAACGTCTGATAAAATCCGGCCAGTTTCTTTTTTTCTCCGGAGACCAGACAACCTCAGAAAAAGCTGTCATTTTTGGAAAACCCATATATTCAACCGGATTCTCTAAATAGTTTTTAGTAAATTTTTCTCGTAGGTTTAATCTAGGATGTACTAACGTATCTCCCCATAAACATCCCTGTAGGCCAACTATATTATCAATTACTTTATTACTCATTTCCTTTGATATTGGGATGTATGAATATATCTGTTTAGCATTTATAAATCCGGCCCAGTAGTATCCCGGTTCTGTCAATTCCGAATTATATGCTAAATCAAAATATAAATAACCTGCAGGAGTCATAACTACTTTGTATCCCTGTTTAGCTGCATTAATACCTGTTTCAATACCGTTCCATGATACTATTAAAGTTGTTTCTTTATTTAATTTTCCGCTAGTGGCGGCTTCATCCCAGGCGGCAAGTTTAGTTTTGTTTTTGGTAAGTATTTTCTGCAATTTAAGCAGGAAATATCCCTGCATATCAGCAACACTCTTTAAATTGAGTTTCTTTTTCAGTTTAATACATTCAGGTGATTTTTCCCAGGCGCCTGCAGGCACTTCGTCTGAACCTACATGAATGTAATCGCTGAAAGGCATTTTTCGGTTAGTTTGTTCACTGAATATTTCAGAAATCTCTTTGAAAATATTACCTAATATTACATATGTTTGAGGCAGGGCAGGGTTTAAAACATCGTCTGTGTAGTTCTGCGGTGTTAGATAGATAGATTTATCTGCCTTTTCAATAAGTGGATTGTTACCTTTACCATCAAAGTTATTAAAGCTTTGGATTAATGCCCTTGCATGTCCGGGAACATCTACTTCTGGTATTACTGTTATGTTTAACCTGTTTGCATAGTTGATAATATCCTTCATTGCTGATTGAGTATAGTATCCTCCTTTTTTTTTCCATCCAGACCCACTTAACATTGGTAGTTTTTCATAATAGCCTCTGAACGCACCAATTTTAGTCAAAATTGGATACTTCTTAATTTCGATGCGCCATCCTTCATCATCAGTTAAATGTATGTGGAAAACATTTAATTTATATAATGCAGCCATTTTAATCCATTTTTTTACATCTTTAACAGATTTAAAATTTCTGGCAACATCAAGCAGCGAACCCCGGTACTTGAATCTTGGATAATCGTTAATCTTCACACAGGGAATTTTATAATTATTTGCATTTGCCAGTTCAAAGAGGGTAATGAGTCCATAAAGAGTTCCGCCTTTCGAACTACTTTTAAGCGTAATTCTATTACTTTCAATCTCAAGGATGTACTGGTCATCTTTTAAGTGAATGTCAGTAAGGATGTTAATTGCTGATTCAGCAAAAGTATTTGAGTGCACGTGGCTAATTTCTATGTTTATTATAGGTGTGAATTCTTCTAAAAATGTATGAATTGCTTCGTGAAATACTTCATCACCTGTGCAGTTAATAATACTGTCGATATCAGAGAAATTTAAATAACCGTTCCCCAAAGTAACTTCTGCCGGATATGGTATTAAACTTATTAAATTTTCCTGAGATTTAGCCAGTCTCGATGGCATTGTGGTTTTTGATGGGGGTATTTTTTTGTTTAGACAGGAAAGGTCTGCTTCTGCTTTTACAGGTATTGGCTTTCCATTTCCTTCAACAAGAAAATAGCACGAAGGTGTGTCTGTAAATTTTTTAATAAAAAAAGTGCCGTCAATATTAAAACTTAATTCTTTACCGGGAGGAAGCGTCTGTTTTCCTGTAATCTCGAAATATTCGCCAATCTGTTTTGTTATTATAACTTTAGACCGACTGTCTTTTGAAATTTTAAACAACCTGCAGGAATTCAGGCATAATTTCCAATTCTTTAGCTCTTTGTCTGAATCGTTTTTGAGAGTTATTGTGGAATAAAAATTTTTATTATCTGAAGTATTACTTTTAAGGATGAATTTAGCACTAATATTAGAGTTAGCGTATTTATCTATTAATTTATTTTCTGTTATTGAAAAACAACCCGAAATCAATATTGATATACAGCCTGTAATCATAATTATTATTGTAGATTTCTTAATCATAATAAACTCCTTTATTTTTAATAGTATTTATAGGTTGCATGTATTCATTATAATT
>CAZGAI010000480.1:0-3220 GCA_964523175.1 uncultured Victivallales bacterium
TAGTTTTGTCCATATAAATGAGCTAACAGGATCGAGGCCGAATGTTTCGCTTGAATCAGGGTCAAATAAAACTGCCCAGTCGTCAAATTCTTCTCTATAAACTATCATCGGGTTTACAACTGGATAGTCATTCTTTATTTCCATCTTCTTAATTCCTTGCTTTTAATTATTTTTGCTAGTATTTGTTATTTTCTTAAATTTAATTAAAAATTCTATAATAAAAATGATCAGTGCTGAAAGTATTATTCCAAGAATTGCTCCAATTAATACCTTAATTTTAGATTTGGAAGGTAATGGATTTAAAGATGCTTCAGGTTTTTCTATTATCGTTACTAAAGAAATGTTTTCTACATTTGAATATCGTAAGTCATCATATTGCTTGACCATTGAATTGTAAATATTCTTCTTTTCGGTGACTAATTCCGATAGTCTTTCTTTCTCAAGTTTCAGTTTAGGCGGTAAATCATTTTTTGACCTAAATGTAGAATCAGTAAGAAGTTTATTGTTTTGATAAAGTTTTAATTCATTATTTCTAGCAATCTTCAATTCATTCTTCACAGACTCGAGATTTTTTTTCAGTATGTTAATTTCATTTTTTGAAGTAACATCAATCTGCGTGTTATAAAAAAGGTTCAGCTGCTTAATCAATTCTTCAATTATAAACTTTGATGCAATAGGGTTATTAGTTTTTGTAGTAATAACAAGAATATACGTTCTCTTATCAAATTTGAGGTTTATTATACCTTTTAGGTATTCTGTAGCATTTGAGATATTTTTTAGACCAAGTAAATTAGATAAGGATGTTTTACTTTTCTTTCCATTATTAGTAGTAATTACATGAGCTTTTAATATTTTTCTTAGATTTTCGTTTGAGTAGATAACGGATTTATATGAGGCCCTTACAATATTTCTTGTGTATTGCTGGTATTGCCATGCGTTTTGTTTTTTCGAGAATACTGGTTTATCAAGAAGTATAGTTGCTTTTGATTCATACTCTTTATTATTATTTATTTTTGTAAATAAATAACCCAGTACAAGACCGGCTATACATAATATTATAATTAGCCATTTATATCTCAGTATGATTGCTAAAATATCAAAGATGCTGATCTCGTTTTCTTCAGAATTATGTTCTCTATATTCAGGGACTTGATTGTTTTGTATTTTCAAATTTATTTCTCTTATTGTTCTTTTATAATAATTATTATTGTTATTCTAGTTTAAGATGTTCACTCATTATCCTAGTTTTAAATTAGGATAATTCATTTAAACTTTCACATTTTTCAAGAAAGAGCCTTAGTTTAATAAAATTTACTCTTTTTTTATAGAATAAATATTTTGCTATCCATAGGGACCTTAGGGTTTGATATAGACCAAAAGGAACCTTCCCCATCAAGAATTTCCCCGTCATATGTTTCTATAATGACTTTATTTATTTGTTTTTCCGACTTTAGCCCTTTCGCAATATCAAGATAATATGTAAAATCCATCTCATTTTTAAATATATATCTGCCTGGTTTGTTAACATTACCTTGAACTACAACCCATGGTTCTCTTGGGGAAATGGTAATTTTGTCATTAGGTTTTAGCTGAATAATAAATTCATTATTGCCTGGTTTAATTATTTTACTGATTGAAAATGAAGATATAAGTCCATCTCTGGATAATTCAATTTTACCTTCTTTTAATCCATTTTTGATATTACCAGCTCTTTCGATTATTGACTGTAGGGTTTCGTTTTCCGTTAAGTTATAACTTCCCGGTCTAGGTACAGATCCCGTAATATTAACGGTATTGTTATTAACTAGGTTATATTCCATTCTAACGTCAACAATATCGTTTTTTTTAAGTTTGAATTTCTTATTAGATGGATTAGAAAAGTCTATTTTTAAAAATTTTGATTTGCCGGATAAATCTTTTGTTTCTTTCCTTATAATTTCTATATTTGATATATCTGCTTCATCTTTAAATCCACCGGAATTCATAATAATCTCTTCAAGAGTAATTCCTGCGTATACTTCTTTTCTACCTGGATTAGTAACATTACCTTTGACAATAACATAATCAGTATTTCTAATTTCATCAATTCCATAGACATAGATTTTGTCTCCGTCTATTAAAGGGGTGTCGATTGCCTCACTTATATTACCTTTATCAACATTATCCAAAGTTATTTCAGCAAAACTGGAATTTTTTAGATTTTTCCTTATTATTTCCAACTTAATAGCATCGGATTTAAATCCTCCTGCATATTTTATTAAATCATCAATATTTTCTTTTGGAAGAAGTTCAAACTCTGCTGAGTTCTTTATTTCACCATCAATTCCTGCAGTTCTCCCTTTGTAAGGCACAAAAATAATATCTCCATCATTGAGATATTTAAATTCTTCTTGAAACTTTCCATTAAGTAAAAAATCATACAAATCAAGAGTGAGATTTTTTTCGCTACCTAATTTGCTGATTTTGATATTCCTAAGGGATCCTGATCTATTGACACCTCCAGCTTTTAATAATGCATTAAGAACTGAAGCCGATGTGGAATTAACATGTATACTGCCGGGTTTTTGAACCGCTCCGGTAACATAAATAACCATACCTACACTCTTGCCCAATGAAATGTCAACAAGTGAACTGCCGGCTCCGGGATTTTCAGGGTTTATAAATAATTCATAAGTCTTCCCTAGAGCACGAGTAATTTTCTTTTTTGCATCAACATATTTCATACCCTGAATGTATACCCTGCCAACTCTTTCAATATCAATGAAGCCGTCCTTTGATACAGGAAGTTTATAATGAAGGTCAATGTCGCCCCAGACATCAATAACCAATTCATCTCCAGGTTTAAGCAGATAATCGTGCATTACAACAATGACTTCTTTCTGGTTGGATGGCGCGCGAGATAAAAACTTATATCCAAAAGGTTCTATTTTAGCCAGTTTACCTTTTGGGGCTGGAGTATTCTGGTTATTCTGGTTATCTAAGGAAAATAAGTTAGTAAATGTAAAAAATGACAGGAGTATTATGCATGTTGATAAAATTGATTTATTTGAAAATTCATTCATCTAAGAAAATCCTTATGGTTTCAAGTTATCGCACTACGTGCGAGGTTAAAGTTATCAAGTTTTAAGGTTATCAGGTTGAAAAGTATAAACATCAGAACAAACACCCTGTGCTTTTATATTCTAAAACTTTAAAATATTGGAAATTAATGCTTTACGAT
>CAZGAI010000481.1:0-3201 GCA_964523175.1 uncultured Victivallales bacterium
CATCTACCTCAAATAAATCTCCTCTATTACCTTTAAAAGAAAAGTCATAAATAATTTCTGCCTTAGAATTGTTTGCCAGTTTAGGAATTGAAAGGTTAAAATTATTAACATTAAGCTTATATGGATCAATTTGTCCTGAAGTACCGTATTCCAGAGCAACGGACAAATTTTTTATCGACAAATTGCTTATATCAATTTTTTGTCTGAAACCAGTACTTTGCTTATCCCCTATATTTCCCGAAGATACGATTTTAGTCTTTTCGCTACTCTGATTCTCAGATTCAATTTTAATGTTAAGTTCAGCTCGCTCTAAAGCTAAATTATCAATTTTAATTTTTCCGCTGAATAAACTCCATAATCCATATTCAAAACTGGCGGTTTCACCTTTTAAATCAATTCCATGGTTAAATTGTATTGAAAAATTACTTAGTTTTACTTTTGTATAAAAATCAGAAAGAGAAACATTATCCGCTGATATTTTAGTTCCCGTGGCGCTGGACAGAGCAGGCAGAAGATAAGATTTAATGAAGTAAGGCCTGGTAAAAGCAAAATATATACCTATCACAAGTAGGCATATTACAATTATTATTATTCCGAATAGTTTATAGATTCTTTTTTTCATAACACCTAAGGCCTAACCCATCAGAAGTGGAACTCTTTTTCACCACAGAGAATGCAGAGATCGCAGATAAAAAATGTTCAATATCAAAGCAACCCTATATTTATTATACGATATAATTCAAGCACATAAAACCCCCTTAAACTATAAAAGATTATAATATATTTAGAACTCAAATATCCTAAAACACCACAACGCATTTTATAAAAGATCTCTTTTTACATTTTTGTATCATTAGAAGTTAACTTAAAACACATAGCTGTAAAGATACAGTCTTTGTTTCAACTTCTTACCTCTTGAATACCTCTATCCTGAAAAAGATAATCATATGAGCAAGTACCTCATGGCTCACATGACAAATTACATCTAATTCTGTTTTTTCGTTCATTGTTACATCTCTCGATATTATTGCTTAATTTATTATTGAATTAAGCTAAGGCATTAACTGTGCCAAAATCTTATTATTAGTTGTGATTTTTTGCAGTAATTATATATACTTGAAAGAGTACTTTGCAGCTTAACAGCTAAGCTGGTGAAGTGCTTCTGAAACAGCCTCAAAAATAAAGGTTGATTTTACGGCATAAAATTGAAGCAAAAGTTTCGGACACCAAAAAAATAATGCCCTGATTTTAAAAATCAGAGCATTATCAAAATAGTCAGGATAAATCTTGTTTTATTTCTATTTTAGTTTGAATTCACTATTCTGTTCACTACAACATAAAAAGCAAATTCCTATACATTTTAAATATTTCCCCCTGATGCCCCCGGAGTAGCAACAGTAACATTTGTTCCACTACCACTAACTACACAGCCTGCCCCCTGTGGACCTGCCTTACCCAAGTCTATAATAGCGGTTCCCTGGTTTGTTGTTATTGTTAGTTTTTCTGGTTGCTTAGTAGGAAGAGTATAGCTGCCAGCATTATAGTGAAGCTTACCCTTACCAACAGTCGCTGTTCCCCCTTTTCCCACATCAAGCGTAACCGTATATTTAGAATTTGGGGGAACTGGTGGTACAGGTCCAGGGCCGGGAGTGCCAGAGCCATACCATTTAGGAATAGTTATTGATAAAGTCCCGTTATTCGTCATAACGCCCATATACCGCTGGTCACAAGGAGCACTTTCTTTCGTTGGTTCATCGTATGCTTCGAAAATAAACATCGGCACCTTTTTATTAGCGCCTAAAGCTAATATAGCGTTAACCATTTTAGTCGTTGTGGCATTATCATGACTATTTTGAGCCCCTGTTTCAAGAATATATATTCCTAATTTAGGAACACCCATTTGCTCGGGCACCCAATCTAACATTTGTTCATATCCACCTCCATATTGTGTCCAGAATACACTTAAAGCATCAACTGGGTTTACGCTAAGGTTGGCAGGATACGGGTTTGTAAAAATAAATGGCACACCACTATTCCAACTTGCAGACCAGTTATCAATTACAGCCTGTATTGATGGCTTAAAATTGGGAGTAAAATTGGGACTATTGGGATCCTCGCCGGTAGGAAGTCCCATAAATGACGTTGTTACAGGAATATTTCCCATTCCGTTTGCTTGTAAAGAACTTTTAAAGTTTTTAATGATTGAAGACAGTACATTATATTTTCCTCTCATATACGCATCAGCATTAATTTCATTTCCAATTACTATAGCTTTAATGCTCTTGGTATCCCCCCCAAACCCAGTTTTGACACATTTAACCCATCCATCCACATATTCTGACTGCTGAAAAAGACCATCTGTGGTCTCGTTATATGTACCTAACACAACCTCGGACTCATCATTCTTGTTCTTCACAAAACTTTGGAGCGTTGGATCAAGTGCGGTCAGTCCATTACGGTCATAACCATTAACAGTTCTATATACACGTATCAGCTTAAAATTATTCAGAATATTATTCATAGCCGCGTCGTCAGCAACCGACACGTCTACCCCGAGTTTATGTTGAAAAGGCCACTTGATCACATGGTCGGTTTCAGCTCCCCAAGTAGGCAAGGTGAATAACAGCAGTGCCATCAGCTTACATATAATTGTTTTCATCGTTTTAATTCCTTTCGTTTCGATTGTATATCTATTAATTTATTGTTTAGTTAATGGTAAAGTCACATTCTTTTACCTCCTTTTTGGACTTCTTAATTGATCGCACCATTTATTTTGTATCTACTTAAGCCAGTCCCGCCATAAAAGCCAATAATCAAATCAGGGTAAATCTGTTTTTTAATATTTTTAATTTCAAAAAAAGAATTTCGGCAGAAATAACGATATTCTCTTTAATTCTATCGTTGTTGTTATCTTAATCAGCTGTTAGTATTTAGACTCTATGCTCCTGCCTTGTTTATCCTAACTCTTTTTCTTATAAACTTATAGCCCTATATAAGAGTTATGTCAACTCAGACATACAATATTTAAGTTAATACTACAAAACAAAATACCATGACTACGACTTGCGCAGTATAAATACTTTTATTTTACCCAAGAAAGTAAAGCCAGGCGGTGTATCATAAGGTTAATGTTTGATAAAAATGCAGAATATTGTTAAGATAATAGCAATGCAAATTGAAAAAAATGAGCCAACCCCAATA
>CAZGAI010000482.1:0-3185 GCA_964523175.1 uncultured Victivallales bacterium
TTGTAAAAAGTGGAGATGTGACTATTATTGATAGGCATAAAGAATTAATCAGTTATTAAACTGAAATAGTTACAATTTTTTCTTATATAAATTTCCAAAGCTCAGGCTTTGGAAATTTTTTTAACTTAAACAGGAGAGAGATTTATATGAATGATGCGTATTTAGAAAAAGCATTAGAAAAAATTCCAGATAGACGTGCCCTTATTGTTTTAGCTTCCAGAAGAGCTGAAAGTCTTGCTAAAGGAGAAAGACCACTAATTAAATCGGACGAACTAAGTCACTTGGACACAGCTCTGCTTGAAATCGCCGAAGGCCTCCTCAGCTACGAACTACCAGTTGAAGAAACAGATGAACTACTGTAGTCATTCTGCCATTTTGGATGGTCGATTAACAATTCTACCATCCTTTACTTTACTTGTTTAATAATTTGCTTTTTAACATTATTGATGAAAACAATATTGCCTTCAAACTGTAAAATTATAAAACAAGTTATAATATAATATCTTTATAGCCGAGCTGATTTAAGTATCTGTTCGGCTTTATATCTTTTTAGCGAAATCCAGTAGGTGATTTATACAATGTTTATAAACTAAAGGAACTCCTGTATGAAATTTTTGCTGTTTCCTATTATTTTACTAGCAGGTATTTTTGCTTTACTTACCGGTTGCTCTTCAACAGGTTCATATACATCCGGACGGCAGCAGAGCACCACTTTTTATGGAGAAGTAACACAAAAATGTATAGACTATGAAGGAATAGAGCGTAACCCTATCATCATTGTTCATGGATTCCTTGGATCCAGGCTCATAGATTCAATAACCGGAAAAAATTTGTGGGGCAATTTTCGCGGGATGGACTTAGTCGGTGTTTCAGATGAAAAAATCCGAAGCCTGGCACATCCAATGGGGTATAAAAAACCGCTTAGGGAGCTTAACAATAATGCTATCCCAAAGGAGATCCTTGAGACGGTTAATCTTTCATGTCTTGGAATATCAGTTGAGGTGGCAGCCTATAAGACTGTAATTGATGAATTAGTTCGTGTTGGTTTCCAGTCGGAAGGCCGGCCTTTAAGGAAAGACAAACACTTTTATAGTCTATTTGAATTTGCATATGACTGGCGTAGAGATCTAACCGAAAATGCAGAAAAACTCAACTTTTATATTGAAAGGAAAAGAAAATACCTACAGAACAAATATAAAGAGTTGTACGGCATAGATAATTTCAATGTACAATTTGATGTTATCGGCCATTCTATGGGTGGGTTGCTTTCAAGGTATTATCTGCGCTATGGGACACAGGACCTTCCACAGGATGGATCTCTGCCTAATCTTGATTGGTATGGAAGTAAATATATTGATAGACTGATTGTCGCAGGCACGCCAAATGCCGGATATCTTGACACTTTCCTTGAAATGCTTGGAAATACGTTGCAGCCGTTTCCGCTTGCAGCACTCGGAACACTGCCCACATACTATCAGATGCTCCCTGCTTTGCATACAAAATCAATTGTATATTCAGATACGAAAGAACCGATAAATATTTTTAATCCTGAAGTATGGAAGAAAATGAAATGGGGAATAGTAAACCCTAAAGAGGATGTGAACCTGAAGATTCTTCTTCCGGACATCAAAACAAAAGAAGAAAGAAGCAGGATTGCCTTCGATCATTTGAGTAAGTGTTTGAGGAGAGCTAAACAGTTTATAAAGGCAATGAGCGTAAAGGCATCTCCACCTAAAAATGTCCTGCTATTGTTGGTTTATGGAAGCGGCTTTCAAACTAGCAGGCGTGTCTTTATAAACAGAGTAACAGGCAAAATAGAAAATATTGAATATTCAAGTGGTGACGGTAAGGTGCTTGCATCAAGTGCTCTCTGGGATGTACGTGCTGGCGGAGAATGGACTTTCACTCTTAGTTCACCGATTAATTGGGATTATCTCCTAAATCTAAGGGCAGCTCATATGGGAATCCTTGAAGCTCCGGTTTTTGAAGACAACATACTACTTATGCTGTCAATGATAGAGACAAAAAAAGGGGAAAAAATAAAGGATGGAATATCATGTGACATTGTTGATGGGGGCCGTATAGAGACGGATGCTCGAAAAAAATAACAAGTTAAACTTGTTAAATTCTTTTCTTTAAATTAGATGTTCCACGAAAAGCTTACCCGCCTCAGGATGGGTTTTTCGGGAACATTTCTGCTTAGCACAGAAAAAGCAATGCTGAAGCATTGAACTCTGACATTACCTATCAATGTTGTTCCGTAATGTTAGAGTTCACAACTTTAGTTGTGTCTTTTGCACTAGCTCGAAATACCGTTAAGTTTCTGGATTACTTTAAACAGCCCCTGAGTTCCCAGATTTTCATATCCCATTGCGGTTGCTGCTATATATAGCTGATTCACCAAAGCTAGTCCAGGGAGAGAAAGATTCATTCTTTTTGACTCTTTAAGGGCGATTCCCATATCTTTAATAAAATGTTTTATGAAAAATCCAGGAGCAGAATTTTTATTTACAATACGCCTTCCTAAATTGTTAATCGACCATGAACTGGCAGCACCTTTTCCTATAACATCTATAACTGAATCTAAATCCAGGCCTGCTTTATAGGCGTAAATAAGCGATTCAACAACGCCAATCATTGTAGAGGCAATTAGAATTTGGTTGCTCATTTTTGTATGTTGTCCCGCACCCGCTTCGCCCATATATGCGATATTTTTTCCTAAAATTTCAAATATGGGAAATATTTGATCGAAAATTTTTCTTTCTCCGCCGCACATTATTGCTAGAGTTCCTTCTTTAGCGCCGACATCGCCGCCTGAAACAGGGGCATCTATACTAAAAACTCCTTTTTTTTGTGCTTCTGAAAAAATAAGTCCCGCCAGTTCAGGTTCTGATGTTGTCATATCAACAATTATTGATCCTGATTTTGCACCGTGCAGGACACCGTCTTTATCAAGAATAACAGATTTAACATCCTCTGGAAATCCGACAATTGAAAAAACTAAATTACTATTTTTAGCAACGTCTTTTGGCGATTCGCACCAAACAGCACCCATTTCAATTAATTTATGAGCTTTTTCTTTGGTTCTGTTATATATACTTAGGGAATATCCGACATTAAGCAGGCGAATACACATAGAATTCCCCATAACACCAGTGCCGATCCAGCCAATATTGTACTTTTCC
>CAZGAI010000483.1:0-255 GCA_964523175.1 uncultured Victivallales bacterium
TATATCTAATAGAAGTTTAAAAGGTGTAAAATTCAGAGTTCCGTTAGCATCAAAGCATGATTCATGATCGGTATCAATAGAGTCTCTAATTTTGAATAATTTTATATCATAACTGTTCTTATCGTTTTCCTGCCTTTTTATATCTGTCGCAAAGGTCGACTCAATGTCATCAACACTGCTGCCCCCGATATTTCCAGACAAATCTGAAGCAATATTGGAAACTTTATCTAAATCAAATGAATTTCTCGGATATGT
>CAZGAI010000483.1:265-3185 GCA_964523175.1 uncultured Victivallales bacterium
TTGGAAACCTTTACATGAGAAGGAATGCTTTTTGCATCTAAATTAACAGATATCAATCCTGAAATATTCCCTTTGTCAATACAAACAGCTTCACCCAGCTTTACATAAATACTGCCCTTGTACTTAATTGAAGATAGAAGCCCATTTTTAAAGTGGTCAGCTTTAAATGTAAGATTATTAAATTCAACATTATAGGGAGTTTTAATGTTCTTAATTTGTTCAGGTCTAAAGTTCTTCTGACCCCTTGCAGACGAAGCAAGACTTGTAAGTGTCGGTGTAAGGCTTTGCTTTCTAATTTCATCGACTACATCAGTCGAAATACTGAATTTTTTATATTTGATTTTCCGGGGAGAGGCTTGTTCACCAACACTGCTCGCCTTGCTTGAGTAATCCTTAAAATTAATATTTAAATTAACTATATTAACATTAGTAAAATCCATAGTAAGGTATGATGAATCATCATCATCTGAAGACTTATTATAAAGCCATGGGAGACTCCATCTGCCTTTCTCGTTCTTTATTAAATTTACATCCATTCCATCAAAATAAACATCTCTAAGTATTAACCTGTTTTTGAACAGAGAAGGAATATCAAGGTAACCTGAACCGCTTTTAGCGGTAATAAAAAGGTTATCTTTATCCCCGAGCGTCGCATCATGGAGTATAATTTGTGAAGTAAAAGGGTCATAGGTTGCATGTTTTACTATAAAGTCAGCCCCCATCAAGTGTCCTACATAAGGGACAAGCATTTTGGTAAGAAACAAATTACTTGTTATAAAAAGATAAAGACACAAAATCACCAGAATAATATACAATGGATAAAAAATAATTTTCCTAATAATTTTTGATTTCATCATTCTTTATAATTCTATTTAATGTTAATTGCAGGATTACCATCTCCAACGTCTAATTCATTAAAATACAGGAGTTGTTTCACAACACAACCGAAGATAAAGCACTAGCCTAACATATTTCAGATTAATTCAGTCTCGAAAACTGTTCCCGCTCGCGGGGAAAGACTTGCGCCGTACACATCTAGTAATCCTCAAGAGGAATACGCGCAGTTTCTTTCATTTTAAGGATAACAAATATTATGCAGATTCCACCTGCAATCAAATAGTAGCAGGGAGCGACAGAACTTCCTGTCCAACCTATCAGCATTGTTGCTACCAGAGGAGCAGTTCCGCCTAATCCCGCATTACCGATATTATATCCGATAGACATTCCGCTAAAACGTTCTTTTGTCGGAAACAGTTCATTTATTGCAGAGACAAATGCCGCCGTAAATGCCGTAACTGCTGTCATGAAAAGAATTGCCGCAATATAGGCGTATAATATGTTACCAGAAGCAAACATTCTAAATACCGGATAACCGCCAATTATAAAAAATATAGAAGCACCAAGCATCAACGGCCGTCTTCCAAACTTATCGGAAAGAAGACCCCATAGTGGTGCGGTAAACGCATATAATGCTGCAATTACTGTTGTTAAAATCAGAGCTTGTTCAGCTGGAAAATGTATTACCATTGTCAAATATGTCGGCAAAAAAGCTGCTACCATATAGTATGCTATCCCAAGATAACCTGTCAAACAGAAAACGATAAAAATTTTACCCGGATACCGTTTAAGCGCTTCCCATGCAGGAAATTTGGCAATCTTTCCTTCCTTTTTAATTTTCTGAAAATGTGGAGATTCTTTCATTTGGAACTGCATTACCAAAGAAAAAGCCGCAATTAATATTCCAATTAAGAATGGAACTCTCCAGCCCCATTCAAGCATTGCCTGATCACCCAATAACCCGGTAGTTAACGTAACGACAAGAGAACTTAATAAAACACCACAGCCGGATACACATGTCCCCCATGACGCAATAAAACCTCTGTTTTCAGGTTGTGCCTGTTCGAGAAGCATAACCAGGACACCGGTATATTCTCCTCCAACAGAAAACCCCTGAAGCATTCTTGCCAATAAGAGTATTACAACAGCAGTAATACCTATGGAATCATAAGTAGGTAAAAATGAAATAATAGTCATAGGAATAGCCATTAGCCATACAGAAAGAATAAGAACTTTTTTCCTACCTATTTTATCTCCGAGATTAGCTAATATTATACCGCCTATGGGTCTCATCAGATAACCGGCAGTAAATATCCCGAATGTGGATAGAATTGCAACCATTTTGTCTTCAGACGGAAAAAACAGCTTTGACAAAACCGGCGCTAAATAAATAAAAACAGTAAAATCATACCACTCCAGGGTTGTTCCGATAGCTGCACAAAACACAGATTTTTTAGACATTTTTTCATTCATATAAAGCCCCTTTCTTGAATAACATTACTTCAATAAGTTAAAAACTCTGTCTGGATAATTAGTAAAAACACCGTCCACACCGAGATTATACATTTTCTTTATATCTTCCGGATGATTTACTGTATACACAAAAACCTTTAACCCTCTGCTATGTGCATCTTCCACAAATGCTTTATCGACAAATTCTAAAGAAAGGTTAACTGAATAAGCATTGAGCCTTTCTCCGAACTTTGCGTAATCAATAGGGACAGCACACATTAAAGCCCCAATTTTAAGTTCAGAAAATAGTTGTTTTGCCTTGAATAGTTCATGATAATTAAAAGACGATACTAGAAATTTAGCTATGTTCCAAGTCTTAAGTTTAAGATATTTTCTAATCAGTTTAACTACGGGCTCTGCAGTATTGACACCTTTAAGTTCAATATTGATACCGGCCCTACCGTCAATTAAATCAAATATTTCTCTTAATAAAGGTATTTTTTCTCCTTTTCCGGCATCAAGGGATCTGAGATAATCCAAAGACTGTTCCTGTACATACCCAATGCCGTCAGTAGTCCTTTCAAGTCTGTCATCGTGAATAACTACCAATTCTTTATCTATAAAATAAACA
>CAZGAI010000484.1:0-3183 GCA_964523175.1 uncultured Victivallales bacterium
CGATAACAAAATATTTTTACTACAGTAAGGCAAATACCTTCTGAGTAGTAACAAGTTAAATACAAAAAGAAAGGGATTGAAAATGTTCGAAAATATTACAATGGCTCCTGCCGACCCAATATTGGGGTTAACAGATGCATTTAAAAAAGACAGTAATCCTGATAAAATAAATCTTGGAGTTGGCGTTTATAAGAATGAAGATGGAGTTACTCCAATTTTAGCAACAGTTAAGGAAGCTGAAAAACGTATATTAAAACAGGAAACTACAAAAAGCTATCTAAGCATACAGGGTACTCCAGAATATGGTAAATGTGTACGTGAGCTGATTTTTGGCAAAGACAGTGATGTTTTAGCATCTAATCGCGCAGTAACAGTTCAGGGTCCTGGTGGAACAGGTTCCTTACGTATAGCTGCTGATTTCATTGATAAGTTTTTCCCTAATGCAAAAATATGGATAAGTGATCCAACTTGGGCAAATCATAATCAGATATTTAACGCTGCCGGTATAGAAATCAAAAAATATTCTTATTATGATAAAGCGACCAAAGGCCTTAACTTTGATAAAATGGTTGAATCCATATCTCAGGTTCCAAAAGGCGATGTAGTTCTTTTACATGCATGCTGTCACAATCCTACGGGCGTAGATGTTACACCAGAACAATGGAATGTTTTAGCAGATATGGCTGCAAAACAGGGGTTTATTCCACTGTTTGACTTTGCATATCAGGGTTTTGGTAAAGGTTTAGATGAAGATGCTTATGGTATTCGTACATTTGCTAAAAAAATTAAAAGCTTTATGGTTGCAAACTCATTTTCAAAGAATTTTGGTCTTTACAACGAACGTGTTGGTGCTTTAACAATCGTAGCAGATAATGCAGAACAAGCTGCTAAAGTATTCAGTCAGATGAAAATTTGTGTACGTGCTAATATTTCAAATCCTCCTGCTCATGGAGCTGCTATAGTTACAACAATACTTTCTGATCCTGAACTGTATCGTCAATGGGTTGAAGAAGTAGCTGAAATGCGTAAAAGAATACGTAATTATAGAGAACAGTTTGTAGCAAAATTAAAAGAAAACGGACTTAAACAAAACTTTGAATTTATTAAAGAACAGAACGGTATGTTTTCTTATACAGGTTTGGAATTAGAACAGGTCCTAAAGTTGAGAAATGATTACCATATCTATTTTGTAAACTCAGGAAGAATAAGCCTTGCTGGAATTAACCATAAAAATATTGATCCTTTATGTAAAGCTTTTGCTGCCGTTTTGGGATAAATAGGAGACTAGAGGCCGGAGGTCAGAGGTCAGAGGTCGGAGATTTTAAATAAACCCTATAGGTTAAACTATGGGGTTTAATTTTTTCTATTTATCATTTTTCAAAAGTTTTTTCATCTCAAGGTCAAAGTCAGAAATATACCTATTACCTGCTTCTCTTCTATATTTACCATATTCATTTTTAGCTTTTTCAATTGCTTGTTTATGACTTGCTTTACCATCTTCAGCAGTTGTCGCAAATTTTGCGACAACTGAATTTTTATCAAGTTCTCCCTCAGTAAAATATTGGTAATATGTTTTCCAATGGTTTTTATATCTCTATCGAACAAGTCTGCCATTTGGTGACGATTAAACCAAACTGTTTCATCATGCAAACGGGTCTGAATACGAGTCTCGTTTGATTCTGATTGATATATAATTATTTCTGAGTATTGTTTCATTTGTATTCTATTTTCATAATGTTAATGCTATTTATATTTGAATTCCGCCTCTGACACTATGCTCGAAGTTTGCTCTTTATTATTTTTTTAGTGATTTCTTCAATTCTCCATAATGCTTATCGTCATTTTTCAATTCAACCATAAGGTCAGCTACAGCATTTTCAATGTTGCAAATCAGATCACTGTTTCGTATCATACGTTCAATATTATTTGCATGACTAAAATAGTGTAACACCTTTAAAATTCTTCTTTATCTTTCTCCACCCCAAAGTTTATCTGCTCTTTGGCCAGCCGTAGAGGAAGTATTCCCCGGAAGTCTCGAATATGTATAAAGCTCAACAAATCTTCTAACCGCATTAAGAATTCCAATTAAAGAGCTGTAATCGCTTTTGTTTTCACTTTTGTTAAAATTATATAGCTGTTCAATTAAAAAATGATACTCGGAAGAATATAGTTGAAGGGATTTGGTAATTTTTCAAAAACTGCTTCATATTTCAGTTCTCAGTGTAATTCAAGCGTTAACAAAAAATAAGTATTTGGCTTATTCTAATAGGCTTTGGGTATCGTCAAAATCTACTTTTTTGTCTACTTTAAAAATCATTGTTATACAATTAAATATAATACACTTACATAAAGCAATCAACTATATAACTATACCTTAAAGGGGAATATAATAAATCCTATCGCAATAAACTTGATAGATGCCGCTCTGTGTCGAGGCGAAACTAGCGAAGACTGGTCTGTCGCACAAGATTTGATATTGTAGTTGATTTTCCAAGACTACATCGTAAAGAAATATCAAGCGTAGCTAATTCAAGCTCCAATGAAACTGCATTGTAGCTTGTGCCTTTTACCGTTATATTATTATCCACGAATTAAATTAAAAACTTTTATTGTTTTTTGCAAAAATTAACTAAGTAAGTAATTAGTGTTCATTGATGAAATTATTGGACATAAAAAATATTGTTTCTTTTTATATTTTATAAGCTAAAGAGCAATGAGGCACTATGCCTTGATACAGTGACATGTGTTTGACACAGTATATATCAAAGCCAAATGCAAAATTTTGCATTTAATGGGTAATCCAACAAAACCCCACAGTTTATTAAACCTGCGGGGGGTTTTATTTATATTTTTTTATACTGAATTAGATAAGGTTTAGCACCTGAATACTATTTTATAATCTATCAAGCTTCTTCAGATACGCTCGATCTATTATTTTTAATGATTTTGCTGCCGTATTGGGATAAATCAGTGATCAGTAACTAGTGACCAGTGGTCGCTAATAAGTAGAGACGCAAGATTTTGCGTCTCTTTTTTTATTCAGGCGTAGAGAAATAGTATTTGAATAGCAGTTGTTAATTTTTACTTCTATTTTTTCGGATTGCATAACTGCTGATTGCCCAGCCAAGCCCTATCAGTGCTATTGGAAATATTAGAATCATCGATTCATAATGCAGAAGTGTT
>CAZGAI010000485.1:0-3179 GCA_964523175.1 uncultured Victivallales bacterium
TATTGTTACAATTGCGGATAAAACAATCGAAGCAATGCTTGCCGCCCACTTTGACCGCCCTTCTGACAATGTCTACTTAATTGGAGAAGAAACCGTTTCAGAAAAGAGCGAAGATTATATCCAAAATGCCTTAAGTGAAACAGCTTGGATAGTTGACCCAATTGACGGCACTGCACCATATGCACACCATATACCTATTTGGGGTATTTCAATCGGCTATATGAGAAAGGGCCAAATAGAAGAAGGGGCAATATTTCTTCCTGCTACCGGGGAAATGTTTGTTACTTCTGCCGATACTGTATTTTATAAATCCTGCAGCGACGGAATTCCCTCTTGGAATTTCAGTGATATGAAACCCATCACTGTTGTAAAAAGAAAACTGGACGATTCCGGCCTTATTAGTATTACACAGGAAATAGCAAAAAGCCACAAATTTGATATTATCAACTGTATACAGGCCATGGGTTGTGCAGTTTTTCCTATGGTCTATTTATGCCAGGGACGTCTCTTAGCCTATATTACTAGTTCCCACCTAAAATTATGGGACTATGCTGCAGGAATCGCAATACTGGATAAATGTGGATTCTCTGCAAAGTTTCTGAATGGCACTGATATGACCTTAAATATCTTTGATGACACCAAAATAGAAAAACGCGGCATGAAACGCTGGGAACTTAAAGAGATGGTAATCTTTACACCTTACAATGATACATTTACTTTCCTGAAAAATAAAATTAAGTCCCTGTAATGATGCATGTTATAGATATTACATTATTAACTGTAGAATATGATATACTGCCTTCAACATGTGTACTTTCAATATAAACTCCCGGGCTTACTTTCTAATATAAATTTAATATTAATTAGAAATTGTTCACGAAAAGGTTTTCGTGTAATTTCTAATTAGACTTATTGATTTGGATAATCATATATGCTAAAATGTATTTTATTATCATTTCTATTCTATAGAACTACTTTTTTAAACTTAAACAAAAATACGGAGTAATCGCATGACTAAAGTTCTTATCCCAACTAAACTTGACACCGCTGCTGCAAATCTGCTAAAAGAAAATAACTACAAAGTAATTCAAAACGCAGACAAATCACTTGAAGATCTTGCCAGGGAAAACGCTGACACTAATGTCCTTATTGTAAGGAGCGAAAAAGTAACAGCTGAAATAATTGATGCCCTCCCTAATCTAAAACTGGTTGTCAGAGCCGGGGCAGGATACAACACTATTGATACCAAGTACGCTAGAACCAAAAAAATCGATGTTATGAATACTCCCGGAGCAAATTCAAACGCCGTTGCAGAAGAGGTTATTGCACTTTTCCTTGCCGGCTACAGACACCTTGTCCCCGCAGATAATTCCACACGCAAGGGATTATGGGAAAAGAAAAAACTCATGGGCCGTGAAGTTACAGGAAAAACTATCGGCATTATAGGCCTTGGCAATATCGGACGCCTGGTTGTTAAACGTCTTAAAGGGTTCGATATGAAATATATGGGCTACGATCCTTTCATCTCAGCAGATATGGCCGAAAAAATGGATGTAAAATTAACCTCAATGGAAGAAATTTTCGAACATGCAGACTGCATAAGCCTGCACATTCCGGAAAATGATAAGACAAAAGGCATTATTAATAATTCACTTCTAAAGCTTATGAAACCCGGTGCTGTTCTAATCAACTGCGCAAGAGCCGGAATAATCAATGAAGACGACCTTAGAGCCGTAAGAAAAGAGAAAGGTATTATTTTCTGTAATGATGTATACGCCAAAGATGCGGCCGGTGATAAAAGTGTAGCAGATTTTGCCGACATTATGCTGCCGCACCTTGGAGCAAGTACTGCTGAGGCTAATTATAATGCAGCCATGCGTTCAGCAGAACAAATCATCGATTATTACGAGAAAGGTATTACAAGTTGCGTTGTTAACAAA
Source organism: uncultured Victivallales bacterium (assembly GCA_964523175.1). GTDB lineage: Bacteria > Verrucomicrobiota > Lentisphaeria > Victivallales > GWF2-38-69. Next base: position 1,941 of record CAZGAI010000485.1, read on the forward strand.
GACCTACCGGACGGTATGGATGAAAAATACCAGGAACTTGCAAATGCTATCACTGTTCTTTCCAGAGCATATCTGGGTAAAGGGCATTCACCACATAAAATCGAAACAAGCTTCTATGGCAAACTCAGCCAGTTTGACAAATGGATGACTGCACCAATTTTAAGAGGAATATGCCCCGATTTTATTCCATCAGATGAAGCAGTCAACACCGATGAATATCTTGAAAAATGTGGGGTTACAATAAGCAACAGAGAAGTTGATGATCTTAAAAAATATGGTGAATCTATGACAATAGATATGTTTGAAGGTCATCAAACCATTGACAAAGTATCCATCAGGGGTACCATTACAGAGGGTAATCTGATGATTTCAAGAATCAATTATTTCGACAAACTTTACCTGGACCCATCAGGTCATATTCTATTTGTAGAGTACCAAGACAAGCCAGGAGTAATAGGTAAAGTCACAAGCATACTGGGTAATCATGGAATTAATATTAATGGAATCAGATCACCACAGGATGAACAAAAGAAAAACTCACTCCTTACAGTAAAAACAGAAAATACTATATCCCAAGAACTAATCGATGAAATAGAGAAGGCTGTTGATGCAAAAAAAGTTTTCTATGTTAATTTATAATAATCAAATAGACTAAAGCGCTTTATTTTTTCAAAAGCATTACTGTCCAACAACGGACAATGAGTCAAATTAAAAAAGCTGTATCATAGCATATTTGATACAGCTTTTTATTTATCTAAAATAAACAATTAGACCTGTATTGCCGAGGCCTATAACGCACAATGTGTGTTTAAAACATTCCGATTTCTTTTAATATATTCCAGCCAGACTTTGCCTGAAGTATATTGTTTGTTCTAAAACCTGCATTAACCAATGCTTTTGCTTCCTGTTCCAGTTTTCTCTTTGACCCTGTGTATCTTTTAACATCATGAGTGCTAAAGTTTCTTCTATTGCGACAAATTTCCCCTGTTTTATTATGCTCAGAAGAGTAAATATAAATATCCATTGTTTCCTTTTTGATTTCATTAAATTCTTGGCTCGGACGTCATATGCTTCAAGTTATTCCTGCTTACTTTTGGCTTTTACTGATAATGATCTTATTGTCTTTCAGTAAATTAAAAAGTAAATGTCTATTCCCTTAAATTATTGCTTTACCTATATTAATATCCTTCTGTTTTTTTATAATTAAAAAGTTGTATCAAATCAACTGTTTCCAGGAAC
>CAZGAI010000486.1:0-1424 GCA_964523175.1 uncultured Victivallales bacterium
ATCTCCAATAAATCCAAGTTTAATAAGTTCTTTCGCTACTACTGAATATTCTTTTAAATTAATTCTTTTATTCCGTAAATCTGGCATTTTCATAGCTTCATTAAATATATCATAAGATTTTTGTGCCTGAGACTTGATACATCCATCTATGTAATCATGTAACTGTTTTTTGTCTATTTTTGCTGTTTCTAAATTAGTAATTTCTCTATTTAAAGTATCATAATAATGTTCAACTGCTTCAACATTTACATTCGTTGTTAGTTCCTCAAAATCACCGAACCATCCTAATTCATTGAGTTTAAACTCCAATTCTGATTTTTCTAATACGCATTCTTTTAATTCTATTTTCTCTATTTCAACTCCTAATACATCTTCATAATCAGAGAATTCTTTTCTCTGTTCAATTATTTCAAATTCAATTTCATTTACTTTTCTTCCTTTTTTTATCTCTCTGTATTCAAAATAAATATCACAAAATTCTTTTAATTCTCTATACGCAGGCAGAATGACATTTTTTTTTAAATCATTATAATTCTTATATTTATCCTCCAAACCAAACATTTTTCTCAGTTTATCAATTGTTACTTTATATCTGCCCTTAAATGCACTCATTTTTAAAAGTTCAAAAATTCTAATAGAATAACCTGATTTCAATGGCCTGATGTTCTCAATATGATATTGGGTAAAATTGGACTGTAAATTGGAAATTAAAGGTTTCATTTCAGGATTAATAAGTAGAGATAATGTCCCGTTTTCATATTTTCCTTTCGGTAAAAATGAAAATGACATCCAGTTTTTATCATTTTTAGGATCTCTCAGCCGAATAACTGTTCTGTGGAGTTTATCAACCGCATTTTCTATATGCTTTAAACTATTTTTGGTTAGCCCGGAAAGTTCTCTTAATTCATTTGCCGATATTGCAATTTCACAGCCGTTAGGTTCCCAGTCCATTTCCCTGCAGCGTAAACTTGCAGCAATCATTATTTTTTTTGCAAGATAATCAGTCTGATACAATGCTTCCATATAATTATTGTCATAAACAATTATAGGTTTTGGAGTTTTCGTTTTCTTTTTAATCATTATTCAAGGCGTTGCCTTTTTCTCGTAGTTAAAATATAAATTACTTAATATTAGTTACTTACGATATAATAATATTTTGGGTATTTATAAGAATCTCTTCATATACTTTAAAAGTATCAGAAAAGAAGGTAGATTACAACCCTTTTAATTGCCTTTAGCTCGTTTTTAGTTGCCTTTTTCTCGTTTTAGATGTTTTCTCTCGTAATTAATTGCCTTTAACTCGTTATAAGTTGCCATCAACTCGCTTAAAACAGTATACTTAGCCTTATAGTTGCCTTTTTCTCGTAGTTAGTTGCCTTTTTCTCGTAGTTAGTTGCCTTTTTCTCGTAGTTAGTTGCCTTTTT
>CAZGAI010000486.1:1524-3176 GCA_964523175.1 uncultured Victivallales bacterium
CTCGTAGTTTCGAGTACGCACGCGTGTAAAGAGAAATATATAAAGAACAAACATAAAGAGAAAAGTATATGATGTTTAGTTTTTTTAAGTTATAAGAAGGAAGTAATAATACTATATCAGGAAAGCTTAATTCTCAAATATAATTTAACTAATTTCGGTTACACATAGTTACCATTTTTAGATAGTTCTTCAAGCAATTTAACCACTTCTTTGATAATATCAGACCTGCCAGCACTGAGTTTTCTCAGCCTTGTTTAAAAGATTCCCCCGCTATTTACAGTCAATAAGGGTAAAATTTATTGTATGGTATTATGGTATTAAATAATACCATAGTAGTAAGTTACTAAAAATATATAATCATTAAATATCAGTTAGTCCCCTGCCCTGCAATTACATTTATTTAAATTGACTGGAAGTTAGATGCTAGACAATGTTTTTAAGGTAATTTGAAGTGACAATCAATGAACTTTTATATTTGAAATTAATAGAAGATAAAAAAATACTTTCATAAAACCAGATTTTTCTGATGATAATATGTATTGTTTAATCTAAAATGAGTGAAGTAAAATCAACTTTCGCATCTGCACACTCTGATTTGATCAGTTATAAAAAATGATTTAATTTAAAGTTTATTGACTAGCAGCAGAACTTTTTCAGATTTAATATTTTCTTCCAGTTCTTCAATAATTAATTGAAGTCCAGCCTCAAGTAAAGTTGATTTATTTATTTTCTTTTTCTTTTCAGGATAAGCTTTTTTAAGTTTATATGTAATATCTTCAAGGGTTTCAAGTTTATCTGTTCGTATATAAAAAGTGGCTTTTTCTTTTTTTGATATTATGGCATTCTGGTGTTCTGGTATTCTTGAACTATGGCTTTCAGATATTGCAGACTTGCTATGTACATGTTTTATTACCTCATCAACAATATGTGATTTGTTTTCCAAGTCTTTTCTTACAGAACCTGAGAGGCTTTTTCTATTTTTTTTCGTTGTCATAAGATTTATTTAATCCTGTTTTAAAGCTTTTTCAACTTCTTTACCTAGAGATTCCACTTCTCCCCTCGCCTTCTGATCGGGCCATTCAATTACGGACAGTCCGCTTAGTGCGGAATCAGGATATGCAACTCTATGGCCGAGTTTTGTTTTAAAAATAGGTAATTCAAATTCTTTTAGTGCCTCTTCTGTTTCAGCGGATAGATTTGTTCTTGTACTGAACCTATTAATTAAAAAATATGCACGTAAATTTTTCTTTATTTCTCTTGTCTGCTTAATACGTTCTATCATTATCTCTGTTGACCATATATCATACGGTGATGGATTACCCGGTATTATTACCAGATCGGATAAAGCAATGCACACAGTTGCTAAAATATCAACAGAAGGGGCTCCGTCGACAATAATGTGATCGTATATTTGCTGAAAATCATTAATCTGCTTTTGAAGAGCTCTATGGTCTGATAATTCTATGACTGTTATTTTATTTTTTTTTTCTTCTCTTTCTGCAAACCATTTTATTGAACTGCCCTGCTTGTCTGTATCGATTAATAAAACCTTTTTATTTTTAGAAGCCATATATATAGCCAGATTTGTAGATAAAGTAGTTTTACCTGAACCACCTTTTAAATTTAATGCACTAATAATCATAATTTTCCTC
>CAZGAI010000487.1:0-3173 GCA_964523175.1 uncultured Victivallales bacterium
TGCTAGAGAGTAAATAAAACAACAACCTATCCGTTCCATTTTCATGTTTGTTCATATCCTTTTTAACTTATTGATGTACAATAATATCATATTTACCAATCAAAAGAAAAAAATACAACAAGAATAACTTGTAGATTATGCTTTTATTGTTGTAATGAGTACTATAATATTATTTATTTACAGATTTTGCTATTGATTTTAATAAATTATTTGTTAATCTGTAACAGTTATTGCTTAGAAAAATTTTACTTTTATATCGAATGATATAAATATTTAGAAAGGATAAAATGAAAAGCTTTCGAAAAGAGTTATGGTTTAATGTTCCAAAGAGGCGCGGTTTTATCAATATTACACGGCAAGCTGAAGAATGTATTAATGAATCGGGTATAAAAGAGGGCCTGCTTCTGTGTAACGCGATGCATATAACAGCATCTGTCTTTATAAACGATAATGAATCCGGTTTACATCAGGATTATGAGTGCTGGCTTGAAAAACTGGCTCCGCATGAACCTCTTTCTGCTTATTTACATAATAATACTGGTGAGGACAATGGAGATGCACATTTAAAGCGTCAGGTTATGGGAAGAGAAGTTGTTATTGCTATAACTAACGGAGAACTTGACTTTGGGCCATGGGAACAGATTTTTTATGGGGAGTTCGATGGTCGTAGACCTAAACGCGTTTTGGTTAAAATTATTGGAGAATAAATTTATACTTTTTAATTTAGAAAACTAAAATGAAATTATCTTATTTTACAAATATAATTCTTATATATTTTCTAGTACTATTTGCGGCAGCAGCTTCAAGTCTTAATTTAAAAGACTTGAAAGAAAGAGCTATCGGGGGAGATATGTCTGCCTGCTTAAAGCTTGGGAATCTATATTTTTTCGGGGAAAAAATTGATCAGGATCTGTATGAAGCCTTTAAGTGGTATTATGAAGCAGCATTAAGAGATAACAGTGCAGCACAATTTAACCTGGCTATCTGTTATGATCAGGGATTAGGCATTAAAGCAGATAAGTATGAAGCATTCAAATGGTACCAGAAAGCATCAAAAGCTGGCGTCATACAGGCCAAATTTAATTTAGCTATTTATTATAAGAATGGTGCTGAATTTTCAACAGAGTCAGGAATAATTTTGTTAGAAGAGGATTTACCCAGGGCTATCGATTTATTTGAGAGTACTGCTAATGATGGATTTGCCCCTTCAAATAGAGAGCTTGCAAAACTTTATCTGAAAGGAGAAGGAGTAGATAGGGATATTCCTAAAACTATTCTTTTGTTAAAAAAGGCTGTACTCGGGAATGATCCTGAAGCTATGTCACTTTTAGCCCAGTACCATATAGAAAATGGGACCAATGATAAACAAAAGATAATATATCTTCTAAAATCTGCTGCTCAAAATAATATTCCTGAGGCTCAGGAAATATTGGGTTCATACTATGAATGCGGGTTTAATGTTCCCCAGGACCGCCAACTGGCTTTTTCATATTATAAAAAAGCAGCTGAAAAAGGGCTGTCTTCTGCTCAAGTTAAACTTGGAGATTTCTATTCAAACGGCAATATTGTAAAGTTAAATATCTGGGAAGCAAAGTATTGGTATAAAATGGCTGCAGCTCAAAATGATCCGTATGCTACTTTCATCCTGGGGACTTATGCAGATCAGGGAATAGGAGAACCTGTTAACAAAAAAATAGCAGCAAGATATTTTATTAAATCAGCCAAGGGTGATTTTCCTAAAGCTCAATATAATCTGGCAACATATTATGCTAAAGGAGAAGGCGTAGAGAAGGATTCTAAAATGGCATTGTTCTGGTATAGAAAATCAGCATTACGGAATGAACCAAGGTCACAGCGCGAATTGGGATTTTACTACCTTCTCGGAATTGATGGTGTAGAAAAAGATTTTGTCACAGGCTTAAACTGGCTTACTTTAGCAGGTAAAAATGGAGATCTGGAGGCTTTAAGTTTTATGAAGGAAATTAGTTTAAATTGAGTGTATTCTTTACTCGGCTGCTTTAAGCATGTTCATAATTAACAGAATTAAATAACATAGTAAAAAAATAAGACAAGGTTACCTTGTGAAAGATATAATAATAAAAGGTGCGAGACAGCATAACTTAAAAGGAATAAATGTAAATATTCCCAGGAATAAATTTGTTGTCATTACCGGACTAAGCGGTTCAGGCAAATCTTCACTGGCATTTGATACACTGTATGCTGAAGGTCAGAGAAGATACGTTGAAAGTCTGTCTGCCTATGCAAGACAGTTTCTTGATCAGATGGAAAAGCCTGATGTTGAACATATTGAAGGACTGTCACCGGCTATTGCTATAGAACAGCGATCCTCCGGCTCTAATCCACGGTCAACTGTTTCTACAACTACAGAGATACATGACTATTTAAGATTGCTTTATTCAAGAATTGGCAAACCTCATTGCCCAAAATGCGGAAAGACTGTAACTGCACAGAGTGCCCAGGCTATATGTGAAAAATTATTAAAACTCACGCCTGGAAAAAAACTGCTCATATTAGCCCCTTATGTGGTTGGTAGAAAAGGAGAGCATAAGGATATAATTGAAAAGCTTAAAAAAGATGGATTTGTCAGAGCTAGGGTGGACAAAGAAATGTGCAGTCTTGATTCCGACATTACTTTAGCTAAAACAAAAAAACATACTATTGAAGCTGTTGTTGACAGATTAAAAACTGGAAACCTGGAATCTTCACGATTGTCAGATTCTATTGAACTTGCTTTGCGCTGTGGAGAGGGAATTTTAACTGTATTAGTTGAAAGTGACTTAGAAAATAAAGAGTGGGATGAGGAACAAATAAGTGAGCATCTGGCATGTATGCACTGCGATATAAGTTTTGGAAAACTTGAACCCAGAAATTTTTCATTTAACAGTCCCTATGGTGCATGCAAAACCTGTAACGGCTTGGGCACTAAATTGGTTATGAACCCGGAGCTAACTATACCTTACCCCGAATTATCAATAAAGAAAGGTGCAATTCCAATATGGCGGAGAGGCCCCAGGCGCTTAATCATATATTATAATCATCTTTTAAAATGCATAGCAGAACACTATGATTTTCCGAATTTAATGAAAACTCCATTTAATTCAATTCCCGATAAAATAAGAAATGCTTTATTGTATGGCACCGGTGATGAGAAA
>CAZGAI010000488.1:0-3165 GCA_964523175.1 uncultured Victivallales bacterium
TTATCAGTGAATACTACTCCAAATTTGATTGTAAAAGTGGAGAATATATACCTACCAAACACTATCCTACTGAACCTACATTTAGGTATTGGGCAAAAAAGTATATAAGTCCTGAATTAAAATACAGAAAGCGCAATGGAAACTTATCATATGAGAAAGACAAAAGAATTGTTTATAGTAGTTCTGCATCACAAGTCTACGGCCCTGGAGCAATATACGAAATTGATGCAACAATTGCTGATGTATACCTAGTCTCAAGACTAAGAAGAGATGAAATTGTTGGAAGACCAACAATTTATTTTGTGACAGATGTCTATAGCAGGATGATTACTGGATTTTATGTAGGTTTTGAAAATGCTTCATGGCAGGCTGCATGCATAACTTTAGCAAATACGATTCAAGATAAAGTTAAGTTCTGTAAAAGTATGGGAAGAGAAATCAAGCCTAAAATGTGGCCATGCAATGGACTTCCACATAAAGTATTAGGCGATGGAGCAGAATTAAAATCATACAATTCTGATAAATTAAGTAGTATGTATGGTATTGAGATTATGAATGCTGCTAGCTATAGAGCTGATTGGAAAGGAACAGTTGAAAAAAAAATTGATATTTTTCAAAAAGATTTTAAAGCCTACACTGAAGCATATGTTCCTAAGAGCCATATTCCAAGAGTTGACAAGGATTATAGGCTAAAAGCAAATATAGATATTCATCAATTTAATATAATAATACTAGAATTGGTACTTGCCTATAATAATTTTCATCGAATTAATGGATATGATCTATCCGAAGATATGCTTGCATGTGGAGTAAATCCTGTGCCAATAGAAATTTGGAACTGGGGTATGGTTAATAGGACAGGTTTACTAAAACATGCTGATTATGATAGTTTTGTAACGGAAATGTTACCTCAAGGAACAGGTTATTTAGGTAAAAGAGGAATTAGATTTAAAAATATTAATTATAAATGTAGTGAACTTGATAATAACGAATGGTTCAGAAAACTCTTCTGTGAAGGTTCTAAGGTAATTTGCTCATATGATGTACGTGATATGACTTGCATTTATCTAAAAAATAGAAAAAATGGACGTTTGGTTAAGGCAGAGATAACCGAATATAGCAATGCATATAGAGGATTAAGTTTAAGAGAGATACAGCATCTAATCTATTCTCAAAAAAAGCAGGAGAGTGAATATAGAATAAAGGAGCTTACCTCAGATATAAACACAGATAAAGTAATACAAAATATTATAAATGAAGCTGCAAATATGGCTCCTGACTATAGAGGTGTCACAAAATCTTCAAGGTTAAAAAATATTGCAGATAATAAAAAAAGAGAATTATCAGAGAATAGAAAAGAACAAAATATTCATAATTTAACCGATAACTCCAAAACTGAACTAACTATTGAATTCTCAGTAAATAAAAGAAAAAATTATAAAGTTCCCAGCAGAACCGCAAAGCTTAGGAAAAAAAAGGCTCACAAAGATGAATAACATATTAATACATAATGCCTGTTATAGAGATCAGGTTATTGAGGATTACAAAGGTCATCCATTTATTGAAGCATTGCCTCCAATATTATCTGAAGATGAAGTTACAGTACATCTGGAATATTATCCTACAAAATATAAAAACGATAGAATTCTTGCTGATCACTATAGAGTTCATTCTTTAATTAGTTTGAGTCAAATCTTTATTATTTCTGATAGACACTATGAATTGGAAAATAAAATATCTTTAATGATTAGACAGGGTTATAAATCCAGAAATCCAGCAAATGGTAAATACATAAAAAAAATTTTGAATGCTTATGAGAGAGTTCAAAAGGGAGACCTTGATTCAATCGTTGTTCATAATACAATTTCTACAGCTTTTAGCACCAGTCTTATAGGATGTTCAGGCATTGGTAAAACCACTACATTATGTCGAATATTAGGTCTTTACCCTCAAGCAATAAAACATATTGAGTATAATATTGTTCAAGTAGTATGGTTGAAACTTGAATGTCCAAAGAATGCATCATTAGTTGGCTTATGTCATGAGTTTTTTAGTGCTCTTGATCGAATACTGGGCTCAAATTATGTAAAAAAATATTGTAGGAAGAGAAGAACCTCAAATCAATTGCTTCTTGATATGCAGTTAGTTGCTGGATTACATGCAATAGGCATTCTTGTAATTGACGAAATACAAAACCTTGACGCTAAATCGAGTGGAGGGTATGAAGTTGTTTTGAACTTTTTTGTAGGCTTAGAGAATAAACTTGGTATTCCAATCCTTACAGTAGGAACGTTAAAAGCACAAAAACTTTTCCAAATCGATTTTAGACAGGCAAGAAGAGTTGAACAATTTGGTTCAATGATTTGGCTTCAGTACAACAATAAATCAGATGATTGGAGTTATCTAGTTGAACAATTATGGAAATATCAAGTTTTAAGAAAAAAGACAAAGCTAAGCAATGAAATAAAAAAATGCTTGTTTGAGTGTTCTCAAGGTATAACTTCTGTATTAATATCACTTTTCCTTCTTTCGCAAAAACGAGCTATAGATATTAAAGATGAATATATTTCTGTTGATTTAATCAGAGAAGTTTTTGATGATTGTTTTAAATTTACTAGGCCAATGTTAGATGCTCTCAAAAATAATGATAGAGCAGCTCTTGAAAAATATGATGATATTAGGCCTCCTTGTTTAATTGATCAAGTATCAATTAATACTATTAAAGAAAGAAAAAAAGTAGTAAAAAAAGAAGTAGATATATCTGAAATTCAACAAATTGAAATGATATCAAAAATATTATCAGTTGATAGTTATACTGTAAAATTGGCATGGAATAATGTTAAATATTCATATGATAATGATGATAAAATAAATTTACCTAATTTAGTTATTGACGAATTAAATGGAAGATATAAAACTGATGCAAAAAAAGATTTGAACAAAACTGAATTATCTAAGGATGATTTAAGATGTATTACAAAAAAATCTAATCAGTGTACTAACTATGAAGCTTTGAAGCAAACTGGTAATATTGGTTTGTCTGAAAATTGTATATTGGAATTATAAATGCTGTTTTATTTTCCAAAACTTTATCCTGACGAATTATTATATAGTTGGATTGCCAGGTATAGAAAACATACAGGAATTAAAGAATTTAAAGAAATA
>CAZGAI010000489.1:0-3147 GCA_964523175.1 uncultured Victivallales bacterium
AATATAGTTCTGGAAAGAAACTATGAATTACCCCTTTCCAGAAATGTTCTAGTTAGCTACAATATTAACAAGTCTCCCAGGGACACAAATCACTTTTCTTACTGTTTTACCTTTAATTACTTCAGTAATTTTTGGATTATCAAGCGCAATATTTTTCATCTCCTCCTGAGTTATATCAGGAGACATCATAATTTTCGCTTTCGGTTTTCCAAGTACCTGAATTAATATTTCAACTTCATTTTCTTTAAGATATTCTTCATTGAATTCAGGCCATGGTGCATATACCAATGTTTCTTTGTTTCCAATAATTTCCCACATTTCTTCACAGATATGCGGTGCATACGGAGCAAGCAGTTTTACAAAAGATTCAGCAACTTCTTTGGAGAGTTTTTTCAATTTACCAAACTCATTAACAAAAATCATCATCTGGCTTATTGCTGTATTAAAATTCAAGCTATCTGTATCTTCTGTAACTTTTTTTATTGTTGAGTGAAGTACAGATAGCTGTTTACTATTTAATTTTATATCAGCTATTTCCGCTGCTGTAATCATTCGCCATGCTTTTTTAAGAAAGCGATGAACTCCCTCTACTCCGGTAGTATTCCAAGGTTTAGTTGCCTCCAAAGGCCCCATAAACATTTCATACAAACGCATACTGTCCGCCCCGTAAGCTTTAATTATTATGTCAGGGTTTACAACATTTTTTAGAGATTTTGACATCTTAGCCGGAAACTCAAATAGTTCTTCTCCATTGTCTTTATCGAAAAATTTACCAGCCTTTGAGACAACATTATCAGTCGGAATAATGGCACCACGGAGGTTTTTGTACGAGAGTCCAAGAATCATTCCCTGATTTACGAGTTTTTGAAACGGCTCCTTAGTCGAAACATACCCTAGGTCATACAAAACTTTATGCCAAAACCTTGAATAAAGCAGGTGGAGTACCGCGTGTTCCGCTCCGCCAATATACAGGTCAACCGGCATCCAGTATTTTTCTTTTTCCTTGTCCCAGGCTTCATTATCATTTAAAGCATCAATATAACGCAGATAATACCAGCATGACCCAGCCCACTGAGGCATTGTATTGGTTTCCCTTCGCCCCTTCATGCCTGTTTCAGGATCAGTATAGTCAAGCCAGTCTCCAGCGTTGGCCAATGGCGATTCACCAGTACCTGAAGGTTTAAAATTTTCAACTTCGGGAAGAATAAGAGGAAGTTCTTTTTCAGGAACCAGTTTTATTGAACCATCTTCCATATGTATTACAGGAAACGGTTCGCCCCAGTATCTCTGACGGCTGAACAGCCAGTCTCGGAGCTTATAATTGATGGTTCCTTTTCCAATACCTATTCCTTCAAGCCATTCAATTGTTTTTCTTTTAGAATCCTTTACTTCAAGCCCGTTAATATCCAAACCGTTATTGTTTGCAGAATGTATCATTTTGCCATCGCCGGTCCAACAGGCTTTTCCATTTAATACATCTTTTAAATCAATACCTTCTTTTTCAGCCTCTATTTTATTCGGTGCAATTATACAGCGAATTGGAATTTCAAACTTTGAAGCAAATTCAAAGTCTCTTGTATCATGTGCCGGAACAGCCATTATTGCACCTGTCCCATAACTGGCCATTACATAATCAGCAATCCAAATCGGAATTTTTTCCTGATTTACAGGGTTGACTGCATAGGTACCGGTAAAGACACCTGTTTTATCTTTATTCAGCCCTGTTCGTTCCAGCTCACTCATCTTAGCAGCATGTTCTATATAAACATTAACTTCTTTTTGTCTTTCAGATTTAATAATTTGCTCAACAAGAGAGTGCTCAGGTGAAAGTACCATATAGGTAGCTCCAAATAGAGTATCAGGACGTGTTGTATAAACCCTGATTTTATCATTAATCCCGTTAACACTGAAATCAACATCAGCCCCCGTAGATTTACCAATCCAGTTACGCTGCATTTCCTTAAGGCCCTCAGGCCAGTCCAAGTCATCCAGTCCATCCAGAAGCTCTTCTGCATACGCAGTAATTTTGAGCATCCATTGCCTCATCGGTTTCCGAATGACATCATATCCACCGCGCTCGCTTTTTCCATCAATAACTTCTTCATTTGCCAATACAGTCCCAAGAGCAGGGCACCAGTTTACAGGGACTTCATCAATATATGCCAAACCTTTTTTGTATAGTTGAATAAATATCCACTGAGTCCATTTATAGTATTTCTCATCAGTTGTATTTACTTCTCTATCCCAATCATAACTAAATCCCAATGCTTTAATCTGCCTGGTAAACTCTTCAATATTTTTTTTTGTCGTAATAGATGGATGAGTATTAGTTTCAACAGCATATTGTTCAGCAGGAAGTCCAAATGCATCCCAGCCCATGGGATGCAGCACATTGTAGTTATTCATACGCTTAAAACGGCATATAATATCCGTTGCTGTATAGCCTTCCGGATGTCCTACATGCAGCCCAGACCCACTCGGATATGGGAACATATCAAGAGCATAGTATTTTGGTTTATCTAAAAAATCGTAAGTTTTAAAGGTTTTGTTTTCTTCCCAATACTTCTGCCATTTTGACTCAATATCTGTAAAATTATAATCTTTTTCCTGCTTACTCATTGTTAGCTTTCTTGTTTATTTTATTTAGAGCCGACATAAAAGTCTTTCATGCAGGCCTTAAGTTTTAAGAGTAAATTTTTCAGTGTTATTATATACAATAAGAAAATTAAGTACTTCTTATACCGAAAACGGTAGAGTATTATCGCTTCGCTTTGCCGCATTTAAGCCAAAATCGCAAGCTAAAATTAAGATCTTTACCGACGAAAGTATAACACATAACACAACGTTATCGAAAATATTTTTCGTAGAACATTTTTATACTTACAAAAAAATAAAAACGATACAAGTATCGTCTTTATATAAACTTATCCCGAAATACCGGATATTCAAAAAAACAGATGTTAAAAACATAAAAATAAAAAAATTATTTATTGCCCATATCTTTTGATCTAATAAATTTAATAACAGCATCTCGTAAGAGAATCTTTGTATCAAATGCCTGTACCTCTCTCTTTTGCGCAATTTTTTTTAGGACAGGATACCTATTACCTGCTCCGGCAATATCATAGGAAGAAAAGGCTACATTAA
>CAZGAI010000490.1:0-3143 GCA_964523175.1 uncultured Victivallales bacterium
ATATAAAAAAATAGGCGTTCAATTAGACAGCATTATTGAGCTCTGAAAGACAGTCTCTATGCGTGAGCGTACACGACCACTGGGCACTTTCCCCCTAAGAGACAGAAGAGTAGTTAAAAAAATATCATGAACAGTATGAAATTTTAACAATATAGGAGCTTAAATTCAGTATGATTAATAAAATCGAATATCGGAAAATAAAATTAGGGAGTTTTGCGTTATGCTATGCACTTATCTTTGCCTTCTCCGCTTGCAGGGCGGCTGCGGATTATTGGCCTCCTGACTCATTTCTGCTGATGAGAATTACAAACCAGACCAACGCGGTAATGTCTGGGCTGGCGAATACTGACTACAACGATACAGTCCACTGGCGTACGGACAACGGCGCTGTGGATAACCAAATAGCTAAAATGTGTATAAGTAAATCACCATCGAATTTGGAAGTGGAAATTTATGAAACGGCAGCTAACTATGCGTTTAAGGTTTCCGGCACGTTAGAACGGGTAAATCAAGGGATAAAAACCCACTTTTACTACGTAAACAGTATAACTGTTAGCTTAAGTACTGATGGAACCAAGAATAAAACGTTTAACATACCTGGACCTGTGTACGACCCATGGACCAGAAATTTGAATTTAAGTGAGATCGGGGCGAATAAAGGGTTTCCTGCGACTGATCTGTCAGTGAAGTGGGACAGAGGTGATAGTTCGCATTTGGGATTAACTCTGATAAAACCTGACGCCATCCCCGATCTTAAGGGGCTCTGGTACACTGACACCTTCCCGCAGTCACCCCTGTTTATCGACGTCATAGAAGAAGACAACGGCATGTGTAAATTGGGTCTTGTTCCCGGGACAACGAGAGACTGGGGTCGCTATACCTCGCTGACTTATTACGATGTGCCTGTTGGATACATGATAAAAGGATCTATTATTAGATATAATATGAAAGAGCTCCCTTTCATGAATGATGGCAACTCCATTACCTACGAGATGGTCCAATTGGGGAATGGACCTTTGACGCTAGTGCAAAAAACGTGCGGCGGTTTTCCTACTGCCGCAAAAGGAGATCCTAAACAGGCTGCATCGATAAGTTGGTGGAAAAAGGCAAAAACATTGACTCAGGCAGCATATGTAAAAATACCTGATGATGTTGCCTCAATTACCGGGGTTTACGTTGATCAAGCGAGCGGTAAAAATGTATATGTAGGGTTAGCTAAACTAAGCGATTGTCCCGATTATGCTTTAACATTTATCCCTGATGTGGATTTACCGCTACCTGTCCCTCCTGATTATCCAGGTCAAGGTAATAGTAATATAGCAGCGATTAGATGTGATGGTAAATCATCCGGTTATTCAATTACAGGAAACCCCAGCAGATGGCTTTGGAACTCGTATAATTATAGTTTTCAAAAATTCAATTATCATATTATAAAAGATTCAAATGGTAATACAATGCTGATTCAGGATAATTGTGATGTTACCGGAATGCCTGATCCGAAGTCCGTTACATGGTGGAAAAACGCTAAGGTATTAATTAAAAAAACAGACAAGAATAAGTTAATGGACAAGCAGAACAATGGTGAAATCAACCTGAGTCAGGATGTAAATGCTAAATTTACAGGTAAGAACGGTAAAATTTAATTTCACAAAAGAAATATGTTGACAGGCGGGAAAAAACAAAAGGATAAGTATTAAGTGAAGTGCATATCAAGCCTCAATTCCTGGGAATTGAGGCTTTTTCAAACACTTCAACAATATTTAAAGCTTTGAAAGAATGTTCTTCTGGTAAGATATTTCTGAATACAAATTGACTATAATAACAGGAATTTCCAGTTGTTATATAGTTTTCATATAACAACTGGAACTAAATATCATATCGATCTATATTTGCTCTAATCTGTTATCATTTGTTTAGATAACTATTGTATTATTTAATAATCAAAAATCAAAGGAAAGCAATCATGCAAAAAAAATCATCTCAGCTATAAAGAATTCATTCTTTAATTTTTTATGTTTCAAATAGTCTGATATGTGAATTGCTACAGTTGTCTCATGTATTCTTAAGGCCTGTGCAATATGTGACTGTGTCCAGCCTTCTGAAGAAAGTAAAACAGCTTTGATGTGATCACAAACTTTACTGTCCCGCTCTTTCATGTGTTGAGCTTCAAGTTCTGTTTTCTGTTCTTGTGTTAATTGGATTTTCATATAGTCAAATATAATCTATAGTGCCAGATTACAATGTTCGTTCCTGTTTTTTCATTCAGTTTGAGTATAGTGCTCTTGACACCAACACTTTTTAAGTATTAATTTATTTTTCTATACCCATAAAACGGGTATAGAAAAATAATATCTCAACCAATAATCACTTGTTGCACCCGCAGAATTATGTAAAACCTTATATAATATTTTTTATTCCATATGTTACTAGATTTTCATTAATAATATTACACATGTTTACTAATTCTTCTTTTTTGATATTAGCATTTACCATTACCCTTAAGCCAGCTTTGCCTCGTGGAACTATCGGAAAAAATACTGCTGAAACATAGTACCCTTTACTGTAAACATCTTTTGATATTTTTAATGAATTTTCTTCTTCACCAACAAATACAAGTCTTATTGGTAAACTACTGCCTTTCTCTTTTGTATCGACTAATGAATCAAAAACAGCTAAGTTATCGTAAAGTTTGTTCTGCCTCTCTTTAAGCTCTTTTGATTTATGGATTTTAAGAGCTCCTATGATCCCCCCAAGTGCATATGATGTTATAGGCTGGGACCATGCCATAGGTCCAGCATATCTTTGAACAAGCTTGCAATTATTATCATTGTCCTTATTTAATAAAACCATACCACCTATCACTCCAAATGATTTAAAGAGAGAATAAACAAGTATTGTTCTATTGTTGATTTCACCGATAAAACTTCTTGCATAACCATAACCTTTAGGTCCATAAGCTGAAAGAGAATGGGAATCATCAATATATAAAAACAGATTATATTTTTTCTGAAGCTCTACCAGTTGCTCCACAGGTGCATGTCCCCCCATGCTATAGGCACCATCACAAACATAAGCAACACACTCATTTTTCTGGCAGATCTCTTCAAGAAATTCCATATCGTTATGTGGAGCGGTTACAACTT
>CAZGAI010000491.1:0-3122 GCA_964523175.1 uncultured Victivallales bacterium
CATGTAATATTTTCAATACAGCAATACACTCTCCAGTAATTGTCAGCATTATCCCGATATAAAAGTTCACCTTTAAGAGTAGGTATTATAGTGAGAACTCTGCGAGAAACATCACTTACAGAATCCAGTTTGCTTCTTTGATGATTTAATACTCTGCTTATATTACCCATTACAGCAAAGGGATCTTTGAATATACCTACATTTATTTTTTGAAAAATATACGATACTGAGACACCACTTTGATTAAATGTCACCCGGTATGTAGAATTAATATGCCCGGATCCAAATGGCACGGCACTTACAAAATCTCCGTAAATTTTAAAACAACTACTGATCCCTCTTAGGCAGTACTCCATATTTCATTCCTCTCCTACTCGAAGCCCGTATTACCACGCTCCTTTTGCTCCCCTCATGGGTGGGGGGGGGTATATATTTTAAATCCTAAATTAAAACAATTTTCCAGGATATATCCCTTTATCAACAAGGCCTTTAATACTATCGACAACATAAGGCTTATCTTCTTTATAAGTAATACCAAACCAGGAACCATAACTTTTAAGAACTTTAACTTTAGCCTTATCTTTTTTAATGAGCTCATCAACAACGTAAGGAATATAAAATTCGGATTTTAATTCATTACCGCTTTTTTTAAGAAATTTATTAAACAATTTTTCAATGTAGTTAAAAATTGAAGGAGTAAATCCCCACATATTCAAAGACACAATCTCTTCACCAGTTAATGGATATTTAGTTTCATCTTCTAAATAAAATATTCTATCAGCATTTTTTCTTATATCTGTCCTTTCGACGACATCTATAAGGTTACTGTCGTCATCGCAGCAACTAACACCCCTGGAAACGGAACCAAAATCAGAAAGTGTGTTTTTTAAAATAAAACCAACCATGCTAAAATCCGCATAATCGGTGTCTTTTGCAGAGGATAAATAATCTGAGATTAACTGGAAAGCTGATTTCCCGTAGAAATCATCGGCATTGATAACAGCAAAAGGGGTGTCAACCATTTCTTTAGCCATCAGAATAGCATGGGCAGTACCCCATGGTTTTACTCGTCCTTCCGGAACAGAAAAACCTTCCGGGAGAGCACTTAATGTCTGATAAACGTATTCAACCTGTATCTGCTTTTCAAACTTAGCCCCAATACTTTCCCTAAACGCAGATTCAATTTCTTTACGAATAATAAATACGATTTTTCCAAAGCCGGTTCTTATCGCATCAAAGATGGAATAATCAATTATAGATTCGGCAGAAGGCCCGACTGGATCAATCTGTTTTAATCCGCCATATCTACTACCCATACCAGCTGCAAGAACTACTAGTGAAGGTTTCATAGCAATTACCTCTCTTTTGTTTAAGTCAATTTAAACTTGTTTGAGTATTTTCTTTTAGTGAGGAGAATAATATTATTGCCTATTAGCAAGATAAAAAGCAAGTTCCTATACATTTAAAGTAAAGCTTTTTTATTATTTCAAGAGTTCTTCTATAGCGCGTTCACTGTCAACAGCAATTATTTGTTCGAATAGTCCTTCAAGTTCGCCACTCATAATATTAGGAAGGTCATATATTGAAACACCAAAACGGTGATCTGTTACTCTATTTTGAGGAAAGTTGTAAGTTCTAATTCTTTCGCTTCTATCACCGGTACCGATCTGCTGCCTTTTAGAATCGGCCTGTTTAGCGGCTTCTTCCTGCTGCTGAACCTCAAGAAGCCTGGCTCTGAGTATCCTCAATGCTGTAGCTTTATTTCTATGCTGTGATTTTTCCTGCTGAGATGCAACACTGACCCCGGTCGGGATATGAGTTACACGAACAGCTGAGTCTGTAGTATTAACACATTGGCCTCCTGGCCCGGAAGAACGAAAATAGTCATAGCGCAGATCTTCCTCTTTTATCTCAAGCTCAACTTCTTCAGCTTCAGGTAAAACAGAAACGGTAATAGTCGAAGTATGAATTCTTCCTCCAGATTCTGTTGTAGGAATTCTTTGCACCCTATGTACGCCGAATTCATACTTCATAACCGAATAAACTTCACTACCTGATAAAGAAAAGACTGCTTCTTTAATCCCTCCCAAAGAGCTGCCGGTAAAATCAAGCAGTTCAAGTTTCCAGCTTTTAATTTCAGCAAATCTGGAATAAGCCCTATATAGGTCTCCTGCAAATAAAGCTGCTTCATCGCCACCGGCAGCAGGCCTTATTTCAACGATAATATCACGATTATCATTAGGATCAGGCGGTAACAGAGATATTCTCACCTTATTTTCCAATGCAGTAATTTCGCTTTCAAGGTTTTTAATATCTACAGAAACCATAGATTTCATTTCTTCATCATCTTCTTCATCAAGAAGAATCCGATTAGCACCTAACTCAGCAATAGCATCTGTCCAGCGATCATAATCCCGAAATAAAGTGGTAAGTTTCTGATGTTCCCTGGATACTTCTCTGTATTCCTTCTGGCGTGAAAAAATAGCAGGATCAGAAAGTCGGGTTTCGAGTTCTTTAAAATGATTCCTCAAATTGCTTATATGTAAAGAAATATCTTCAGGTTTTAGTTCTATCATGATTAACTACAATTAGTGATTTGTTAATTTAGTAAATTATTTTTTCGTTGTCGTGATCGTTATCTTCATCATTGTCGAACGCTATTACTATCAAGACAACGATTAAGAAATTTTCAATTTCTTATCTGAAAAAAACGTAGTAAACGAAGCTCAGCACTCTTTGGAACCAAAGTTCTTGATGCTGGAAACTTGTTCAATTTTCAACACATTTCTCTTAAATAAGATACGGATTCATTATTATCTAACTCTTTCATCTCATGATAAAAGGGAAAAGAATATTATGAATCCGTACTTCTAAATAGAACAAAGAAATAGTAAAACTATTCCCCTTTCATGCCATAACGTTTGCGGAACTTGTCAATACGTCCGGCTGTATCAATTAACTTACTTTGTCCTGTAAAGAAAGGATGACAGCTTGAACAGATCCCCACTTTAATAGCAGGAGAAGTTGATTTTATTTCCCAAACTTTACCGCAAGCACAGCTTACAGTCGCTTTTCCATATTTTGGATGGATTGCTTTTCTCATTCTCTGAAAACTCCATTTT
>CAZGAI010000492.1:0-3122 GCA_964523175.1 uncultured Victivallales bacterium
GTACATTGTAAAGGCAGCGTCAACTCTGTGGTCATTGGGATCATAGAGTTTTGATACTAGACTAGAAGGATTTGCCTTGAAAAGCATATTACCTGCGATTATTGTCCCAAGAGCATAAAAAATTGTCTGTTCCGGGTGGTACGATAGGAGTGCATAACCTATGGCAAGGACAACTGCCCCAAAAAGCATAGTCCTTTTAGTCCCTAATAACCTATCTCCAATAAAGCCACCAACGCTTATAAAAGCATATACCAACGCTGAAAAACACCCAAATGTAATTGTTGCTATAGTATCATCATAGCCTAGATGTTTGATAAAATAAACAACAATAAGAGCCTGCATTCCATAATAACCGAAACGCTCCCACAATTCTATGAAGAATATAAGTGCAAAAGGTTTGCCCGGTTTTTCTACACCATGATGTTGTACTTCTTCCATTTTTAATCTCCCTTTTTAATAAATTATTAAGTTTAATATATTAAATCATTGATTATTTTTATAACATTTAACTATTTACTTAAAGCTTAACAGATGAATTTAATTTTATATTGTTAAATTGGTCTTATTTCCTAAACTCATAAAAATACCCGATATATAATGAAATACCGGGTATAACGTCAAAGTTTATGATACCGGTAAGACAGTATCTAATAAGATTTTACTGTGATGCTGTTATATCCACAACAGGTTTACCTCTTCCGTTTCCTGAACCATCATAGCGATTATAAAACTTAGTTACTGTCCCATCGAATGGGGCATATCCGGGGCATCGTTTCAATGTGATTTTAGTTTGTGCAGCTTCCAAAAGTGCTTTCTCGTAGTTATTTTTTGCTGATCTATATTTATATAGCGAAACTGTTGCTGTTTTATGAAGTGTTTTCTCTCTATCGTAAAGAATTGTTGCATATTTAAGTTTAGCTTCATCCATCTCCAGCTGGGCTTTTAAGTCATCAGTATTGATTGTAAAAAGCATATCTCCTTTTTTGACTTTCTGCCCTTCTTTAACTTTAATCTCAAGGATTCCCTCCCAAAATGTACAGCACATGGCAACTCTATTAGCTGTATCTACCTTAACATTTCCTTCAGTAATCTGGACTTGATTATCATTGTCTCCGAGACCGCCATTATACCTGACAATCTGTGTTACAGTGCCGTCAAAAGGTGCATAATACTTTGATAATGCAATGCTGGCCTCAGTAATTTTGAGGTCGGCTTGAGCAACAGTTAAATCACGAATGCATTCCTGATAATCTTCTAAGGATATTGAATGAGTTTTTACAAGCTTTTTTGCACGTTCAACAATCAGTTGATTAAATTTTAGCGTCTCTTCTTTTGTCTTCTTTTCTGCAAGCAGTGCATCCAAATTTAACTGAAATACAAGTTGATCTTTCTTTACCTGCTGGCCAAGTTCAACTTTTAATTCCAAAATGCCTTTGTAGCTTGATGCAACCCAACCCACTCTTGCTTCTGCAAAAGAAATGATCGACATCAAAGATACTGCCAAAACAATAATTATTTTCTTCATTTTTTAAGTTCCTTTTTGTTGATATATTTTAGTTTTTATTTAAATAGTTGTTTATAATTAATAAAAAATATTTATTGATGTCGTTGATTTAACTAAGCTCTTAAGCAATACACAGAAACCACACAATATTATTTCTATATAATTCTGATTATATCAAAAAAATAAAATAAAACAACATAAAAAAATAAAGAAATTATGAGATAATATCAGTTATACTTTAACAGCCTGTAATATTGTTTTTTAACCTATTGATAACTAAGATAGTTACATTTATTTCTACAATGAAAAAGGATAGTTTTTATTGTAGATTAAATTAGTCTGTTAATAATTGCCGGAACGGCAAATTCTACTCGGAGCACGCGAGTTCCTGTTGAAACTGCAATAAACCCGTGCTTTAAAAACAGGTTTATTTCATATTCCGTAAATCCGCCTTCAGGGCCGATTGCCAATGTAATATGCTTATTCATATTGTACGGGCACTTCTCAGATGCGGATGGGTGCGCTAATATCGGGTAAGAGTCTTTAATGATTTCAGGTAATTCATCTTCTACAAATGGTTTAAATCTTCGTTTTAATATGATTTCAGGGAGTATTGTATCTTTTCCCTGCTCAAGTGCCAGAATAATGAGCTGTTCAATTTCAGCTTTATTTAAGGTAGGAGTCTGCCAATAGCTTTTATCAACTTTCCAACTTTCAGTTATATAAATTTTCTTTACTCCCATTGACACAGCTGCATGAACTGCTTTTCGGAGTGTTTTGGGGCGAGGTAATGCAAGGATGAGAGTTAGGGGTAAAGGAGGAGGGGGTTTTTTAGAAAGCATTACACTCATCTCAATGCAGTTTTTTGAGATAGTAGTGATTGTTCCTTTACCCATTTTACTGTTCAGTAGCCCAACTGTAAGAGATTTGCCAACTTCAGCTTTATGGATTAATAGGATATGAGCTGCTCTTCTTCCTGTCAGGCGGACAGTATTGTTAGATATGAAATCGCTCTTATGTAATATTATTAAATTCATTATAGATAATTATAGTTTTTTAGTTTTATTTTTCAAATTTAAAGTTACAGTTAACTTTAAAACCTTGAAAATAATTATAGAATTGAACCTGTTATGAATATTGGAATTTTTGGCGGTACATTTGACCCCCCTCATAATGGTCATATAAATTTAGCAAAGGCAATAATTGAAAACACAGATATGGGTAGGATACTCTTTATTCTTTCCGCGGCACCGCCGCATAAACCGAGCCTACCTATTTCGTCTTTTCAGCATAGAATGAATATGCTGCAACTTGCAATTGACGGTATAGAAATTTTTTCAACTTCGGACATTGAATATAAACGTCTGCCTAAACCCTCTTATATGTTTGATACTATGCTAGAGCTTGAATCTATATATAACCAGGATAATATTGTGTTAATTATCGGTGAAGACAGTCTGGATCAGCTCCATTTATGGCATAAAGGAAAAGAAATTGCCGAAAAATGGAAACTTCTTACATATCCTAGGAAAAGTGAAAATGTTACGTTTGAAAGTTTGAGAAAAAACTGGTCGCCGAAAATGGCGGAAAAGCTTTTAAAAACAATAGTGCCTATGGC
>CAZGAI010000493.1:0-3108 GCA_964523175.1 uncultured Victivallales bacterium
ATATATTATATTAGCAAAAAAACAAGCAATTATAGTGTTATATGAGAATATATCTCATATATTGGCTTATTATGCGCGTAATAAAAAATAAATGATATCTAAATACTGAATTTTCTTCATTTTATCATAATCATGTTCAGATTAATCATCAACCTTATATTATCTATAATCGCTCTTAATAACTTTCTTATCATTGGGGTGATAAAAATCTTTCGTTATGGTTTGCTTTTTGGAGAGTGGGTGTAATAAAAAGAATTGTGTTTTTTGTGATTAATATATGTACTCACTCATACACACAGGAGGATAATCTAGGCTTTTTATAGTTTATAATATGTAATTTGATCCATTAATTTTGATATCTATTTTTTTTACATTCCTATACAAAGTTGCCCTAGAAATATTTAGTATTTTACAAATTTCATTTATAGAAATACTTGTATCTTTCATCATTTTTCTTGCAGTTTCAACTCCTTTAGCATCAAGCTTTGAAGGTCTACCTCCAAGCCTTCCTCTTGCTCTTGCTGCCTTAAGTCCAGCCTGTGTTCTTTCTGTTATCAATTCTCTTTCAAATTCAGCAAGCGATGCAAATATATGGAAGATTAACTTCCCACCGCTTGTTGTTGTATCAATACTTTCCTGGATAGACTTAAAACCAATACCTTTTTTATGAAGATTATTAATTGTATCAATAAGGTTTCTTAGTGAGCGACCAAGTCGGTCAAGCTTCCAAACAACTAAGGTATCTCCTTTTCTAATAAAGTTCATTAGTTCTTCTAAGCCTGGTCTACTATCGGCAACACCACTTGCTACATCATGGTAATATTTTTCACAGCCAGCTTTTTCTAAATTATCTTTTTGAAGATTTAAAGACTGATCTGTTGTCGAAACTCTTGCATATCCTACTAACATGTATCAATACTCATTATTTTAATTATTATTAAGATTTAGTTTTTGTTACTATTTAATGATACATTAACACAGGCAGAATCAAGTTTCAATAATTTTTAAAAAATAGTAGTTTCAAAAACGACCGTTTTTGAGATAACATAAAAAAAAGAGCAAACCTCAATATCAATCAAGACTGGATTCAAAATATTTGCTTAAATCATCTCAGGCAAAATTATTTAAAAAAATTGACTCCCCGAATTTAGCGATTCTGTTGTTAACAACTTTATACTGTTTTAATGACAATTTTCTGAATGGATTCAGACAAAACTAAAATCGGCAGTATGACTACCTTGCTATCCATTATTCGTAGCATTCGGAGAGATAGGAACCAGTGTTTTACCACATCAATATTGCGTTTCAGTAGTTCATTTGTTTTTAAGTTAGTGAAAAACGACTTCAATAGCGAGACGCAGAGAAGGCTTTTTGTAATTTACGATATTGAACTATCCCCCAGTTTTTTGAAGGCAATATCATTGGTTTAATTAAGCCATTTAAACAAACGCTAAAAAAGACTGTATACTTTTTGTGTGCTTTTTGAATGATAAAAGTAGGTAAAGCATGGTTTATTACAGTTAAGTAAAAGTTTAATTCTGAGGGTAATTGAGGGTAAAAAAGAAGAATGGTAGCGGCTCAGGGACTCGCATGAAATATTTTCTTATAGAGATGCCGTAATAAATATTAGTAATTGCAGGTTGTGCTCTAAAGTATTATTTTAGTAGTTTCTGAGGCTAATAAAATGGTACGCCCGAGAGGATTCGAACCCCAAACCTTCTGGCCGTAGATGGAAATATTATTGTTAATAATAAACATATTAGAAATTATTGTTCCCATTTTATCCCACTTTAGGAGTTAAATTACTGTATATATAGTTATATAAAAAGCAGTAAATTTCTATTACAATTTACTGCTTTTTTAGAAAAATACATTGTCGGATCCGGGATAGTTGAAAATGGCTATAGTGGCCAGTGTAGATAAAAACATCTATACTGCAGATATTTTTTTAAAAAGTCATAGAATTATTTTAGTTTTTAGTTTTGGAAACTTGCGTATTAAATCTTCATTTGATATGCACTCTCTATCTGAAAACTCAAACCCCAAAGCTACCGTACAGGTAGCAAGACAATAGTTAATGCTCTTATCATTAACAGTGATAAAATAATAATGATCATGTGGGATAGAAAAACATAAATTTTCGCTGTTTGCTAAATCTTTACCGACTATAATATTTGAATATTGACCATCTGGACTTATCATGTGCACAGTTACTGCTGAGCCAGCATGAATATTCCATATTTCGTCATTTTTCATTTTTATCCATGTATGAAATTTATTTTCAAGCAGATAATAAATAATACTATAATAACTTCTATCTTCAGTTCTTCTTGTATCTCTTATTATTTCTTTATAATAGCCACCTTCACCATCTAGAGGTTGTAAATTTAACTCATCAATCCAGTACTTAATGTTTTTCATAATCCCCTATTTGTCAGTAATATCTGATGCTATGCCTAAGGAATACAGTTCATTATCAATATTAGTCCATGTAATATACTCTTTAATTTTCTTGATTTCATTATTCATTATATTTTTTTTCCTAATTCTATAGCTTGTTTTACAATCGTAGGATAATCTTCTTCAAGTGATTCAGTTGAACTTATAGCCGTAAATACACTTCCAACATAATCAATACCAATAAACCTGAAGGCATCTTGGAAAGTTCTTATTGCATTCATAACACCTGAATCTTCTATATTTGTGTCATAATATGTAAATACAAGTACTGCCTTTTTATTTTTTAATTTATCAAGCAGCGGCTGTTCTGAAATTGCATTCCAGTGATCAAGAAAAACTTTCATCTGACCAGATATATCGAAAAAATAGATAGGTGAAGCAAAAACTAGAATATCAGATTCAAATATTACTGCTGATAATTCATTGAACTTTTCACTTTCAAAACATTTTCCTTTAATTTCATTGTGACACTTAAAGCATGCCTTGCAGTATGGTATATTTAAGTTCGAGAGATTAATTGTTGTAACTGTAGCTGATGAATTATTTATTAATGCTTCCTTTACAACATACTCAGCCAATATAGAGCTATTACTTTCCGATCGCGGACTTGATGTAAATGTAACAATTTTCATTATTATTTTTCTTTTT
>CAZGAI010000494.1:0-3101 GCA_964523175.1 uncultured Victivallales bacterium
AGAAGAGGGAATTTTATGCCGAATACCAAACTGGTGGAAAGGTGCTAGAAAAGGAGTAAGTATTTCACTTAATCTCGGAGGTAGAAAGAAATCTCTACTTGGACTTGATTCTCTTATTGGATTTGATATGGGATTTACTGTTGCAGGCACAGAACTCAGCGAAAAAGAAGTTAGAAAGATACTTGAAGAATCAAGCGGGCTTACTTTGATAAAAGGGAAATGGGTTGCCGTTGATAAAGAAAAATTAAAAGCAACGCTTGATAAATGGGAGGAATTGAAAGAATTAATTGCTGACAAAGATATGACTTTATCGGAAGCTTTACGTTTTGCATCAGGCTTGAATGATAAAAGCCTGATGAAGGGGAATGAAGTTTCACTTGATGTTAGTTTCGAGAAATGGATGACTACTATTTTTGATAAAATGCAGAATCCAGCTAAGCTCAACAATATTAATATGCAGAAAGACTTTAAGACAGAGTTAAGACCGTATCAGCAGGATGGCGTTAACTGGCTGTCATTCCTAGTTTCTATGAATTTAGGTGCGTGTCTTGCAGACGACATGGGGCTTGGAAAAACTGTTCAGGTTACGGCTCTTCTGAACTCATTAAAAAAGAAAAAAGAATATTCTACAAGTCTCCTCGCTGTTCCGGCATCACTTGTTCACAACTGGGCTTCAGAAATTAACAAGTTTGCTCCTAAGCTAAAGTATTCCATAGCTCATCCTTCCGGAGGAGATAGATTTATCGGAAATAATCCTGATGCTGAAAAGATAAAGAAAAATGATCTGATAATTACTACTTACGGACTTGTTAAAAAATATGAATGGATGAAAAAACATACCTGGAAATATTTCATTATTGATGAGGCTCAGGCAATTAAAAACCCATTGACAGCGCAGACAAAAGGAGTTAAAAGTATACCTTCTGAAAAAAGAATCGCTCTGACCGGGACACCTATTGAAAACTCTCTTGGGGATTTATGGAGTATTTTTGATTTCCTTAATCCAGGATTAATGGGTACTAAAGAAGAGTTTAAGAAATTGACAAAAGAAGGTGAACACAGTTATAGCAAAATCCGTAAAATTATCAGTCCATATATATTACGAAGATTGAAAACAGACAAATCGATAATTTCCGATCTGCCGGATAAAATTGAACTGGATTCATATTCACAGCTGACAAAGAAACAGTTTGTGCTGTATCAAAAACAGGTAGATGAACTTAAAAAATCTATTGAGAATTCTGAGGGCATGGAAAGAAAAGGGCTTGTACTTGCAACTCTTATGCGTTTCAAACAAATCTGTAATCATCCGTCTCAATATTTAGGAGACAATGATTATAATGAAAAAGACAGCGGTAAATTTAACAGGCTAAAGGAAATATGTGAAACAGTAAAAGAAAAACGAGAGAGAATGCTGATTTTTACGCAGTTTAAAGAGATGACTGAACCGCTCAATAATTATCTTTATAAAATATTTGGAAAACCAGGCTTTGTTCTTCATGGTGGGACTCAAATCAAGAAGCGAAAAGAAATGGTAAATAAATTTCAGAGCGATGAATATTATCCATATTTTGTATTGTCTCTGAAAGCCGGTGGAACAGGGTTAAATCTTACAAAAGCAAATCATGTAGTACATTTTGACCGCTGGTGGAACCCTGCAGTTGAAAACCAGGCTACCGATAGAGTATTCCGTATTGGACAGAAAAAAAGTGTTCTTGTTCATAAGTTTATATGTGAAGGCACTTTTGAAGAAAAAATTGATGAAATGCTGAAACATAAATCCAAGCTGTCTGATAGTATTCTCTCTAAAACTGATGGCGTTAAATTCACAGAGATGAGCAACGATGATATTATTAAAATGTTTTCAATAAATACACTCAAAGCACAATGATTTTCGTTATATGAAAAAGATAGTTATAGATTTAAAAATAATGCAACTAAAACAATAATAAAAATACCTACGGTATACTGATATGGCAAGATATAAAAAGAGCAGTAGAGATTACTATTATCCAAGATACGAATCAGTTGCTGAAAAAAAAGCGAAAGTTCAAAAAAAACTGTCTAAATTAAAAACAAAAAAAGGCTCACCACTTAATCCTATAGTTATTGAAGGTAGAACTATATCTAAAAGCTGGTGGGGAAAATCATGGTGTAAAAACCTCGAAAGATATTCTGATTATTCTAACAGGATTGGTCGTGGACGGAGTTATGTAAAAAATGGTTTTGTTATCGATTTGAAGATTTCTGAAGGTCAAATAGAATCACAGGTTATGGGTTCAGGTTCAAAACCCTACAAATGCGCTATAAAAATAAAAAATCTTACAAATCCTCAATGGGAAGCTATTAAAGAGAAAATAGGTAATAAATTTGATTCTATTCAAGTTCTCCTTGCAGGAAAATTTCCTACTGAACTTCAGAATATATTCTCATCATTAGATTATGGCTTTTTTCCAAAGCCAAAAGAAATATCACTGGATTGTTCATGTCCTGATTGGGCTACTATGTGTAAACATATTGCAGCAACACTTTATGGGGTTGAGGCAAGGCTCGACGAAAAACCGGAACTTATTTTTACTCTTCGCGGAGTTAATATGAAAGAGTTAATTAATGAAACAGTACAGCGGGGCACAGATTCATTGATTAATAGGGCTAAAAATGTAAAAAGCAGTAGAGTTATAAAGTTTGAAGAACAATCTTTAGGCAATCTTTTTAATATTGATTTTAAATCTTAAACTACATCCCAGGCAGGTGAAGATGGTATTGAGGTGAGAGTAGCTGATGAAAATGTTTGGTTAACACAAAAACTTATTGCAAAGCTGTTTAATGTTGTAAAGTCAAATATTAGTGAACACTTAAAATCTATTTTTGAGAATGGCGAATTGTCAAAAGAAGCAACTGTTCGGAATTTCCGAACAGTTCAAAAAGAGGGAAATAGAGAGGTAACTAGAGATTTAGAGTACTACAATTTAGAAGTAATTATTTCTCTCGGTTATAGAATAAATTCAGAAAAGGCTACTAATTTCAGAAGATGGGCAACACGTGTATTAAAAGATTTTGCCATTAGAGGATATGTCCTTGATAATGTAAGGTTAAAAAAC
>CAZGAI010000495.1:0-3095 GCA_964523175.1 uncultured Victivallales bacterium
GTTTTTTTCGTATAATTCGTGGTTAAAAAGAGCTTTTCAGACACCCTCTAATTAAGGCTTTTCGCGATAAAACTACCCATAATTTACATAAAATAAATCCGATTATTATACAGAAAAGAGGGTCTAATTAAACAACCATTGAGCTTGGTACATCAATACCTACACCTGTAACAGTAAAGTTTATGGATTAGATAAATATTTTCAGAAAAACCTAAACAATTGTGATATAAAATGTCTCTATTTGGCTATTGCAATTATTAAATATTCCCATTATAATAATTAGAGTATTGTATATAGAAGGTTTTTTGAATTATTATAACAAAA
This sequence comes from uncultured Victivallales bacterium, assembly GCA_964523175.1. Lineage (GTDB taxonomy): Bacteria > Verrucomicrobiota > Lentisphaeria > Victivallales > GWF2-38-69. The sequence goes on from CAZGAI010000495.1 coordinate 325, forward strand.
GAATAAAGGAAGGTAATGATGAAATCAAAATCAACAAAAAAATTTGTAATCTTTGTTGTTATAGTAGTTATTATAGTATTACTATATGCTATCTTTACTTAATAATATATGAGTTAAGCCCTTCGGTAAACTATTTACAAATAAAAGGCTGTTTGTATCATTATCTCTGTCCAAATCGACTAAAAATAGTCATAATTTGGACAGGGGAATTCTATTATTCAGACACTAGAATATCCTCATTCCATTTCTCCCAAAAAACATAACACCAGTGTTCCAATGGTATTACGGTTTATGGGGCTGAGTAGATATTTCAGAAAAAGATATTCGTTACAAGATACTATTAAAGTTGGTGTAAAAAAACACGATCAACTGTACAACCTTAAAAACATCAGCTTCATTAAATTCTTTTAAATCATAGAGTTAAGCCTAGTATAGAAGTTGTTTAACTAATGTATGTAATTCTTGTAGGTCAAAAGGCTTCGTAATAAAAGCATCAGACTCCAATTTATGCGCATTGTGAGTGAAAATATCCGGACTACAATTAGAACTATTACCTGACATACCAATTATTTTAGATTTCACCCTCAACCTTCTCAGCTCAGAGATAAAATCCATTCCATTCATACCAGGCATTCTAATGTCCGTAACTATGATATCGAAAGAATTACTAGATACTTTCCTCAGTGCATCCCAGCCGTCAACGGCATCTACTACATAGTATTCCTTACCTTTAAAAAAATCTTTCAAAAGATCTCTGATAATTGGTTGATCGTCTACAATTAGTATTTTTTTCACACAATATCCTTAAAGAAATATTTTTATTATTTAAACTTATAAAATCTAACTAAATAAACAAATATCAAACAAAATATCTTTAATTTCTAAATATACAGCATATATTGTTCAATAATGAACAATAATTAGTTTAAAACTGAAAATAACTTATGAGAGTATACTTTGATAGAATTGAAAATATTCGTAAGCATAAAAAGATGTCACAATCTATATTATGCCTAGAACTTGACATAGCCAGGACAACATTTTGGTACTGGAAACAGGGTATACGTGATCCAAATGAGAAACAAACACGAAAAATTGCTGAAGCGCTTGAGACTTCGGTTAGTAATATCTCAGACTTAAAACCCATAATGGTAAAATCTGATCAAAATATCGCACAATTTGAAAAATCATGGTTTTCGTTATTTAATACAAATATTTCAAGTTATAAAAATCAAACTAACAAGTTAGTTGATTTACTTATAGGTCAACAGGACCAATTATGGCAGTCAGGCGTGATAATCAAATCCTTACTTACTGCAATGAATGTAATGTTTTATGTTAAGACCACAAATCAAAAATATGTTACAGCAAATGAAGCTTTTCTCAATAACAATGGGCTCTCAAGTGAATTTCGTGTTTTAAACTCTGATGACAACTCTTTTTTTTCAAGAAAAGAAGCAATAGAAAACACACTGGAGGATACCGAAGTATTAAATACCGGTACAGCTATATCGGATGTTGAAAAATATATACCCGGCAGTAAAAAGAAAAAATGGGGTGTAATATCTAAAACTCCTATACTGGACTCTCTTGGCAATATCGTTGGTCTTGTAGGAATGTTTATCGATATTACAAAACAAAAGAAAAATGAGAGCGAACTTAAAATTTTCAAAAAGGCATTGGACAGTGCATCAGATGCAATTTCTATGTGGACCCCCAATGAAACACAAAATTATCAGAATATTGCGTTTGAGAGACTATTTGGATCTAATAGTCATATACAATCGAATCAAGGTCCTCAACCTTCATCCTTACTGGACTGTAATAAAGATATGCTTATCACTAAAACAATTGAGTCAGGCAAACAATGGTCTGGTGAAATAAAAATGGTAAACAGATATAAAGAAATATCCGACATCTTTTTACGAGCTTATCCAATCAAAGATATAAACAATAAAGTCATCGGTCTTGTTAGAGTTCATACAGATATTTCAGAGCGTACGAAATTTGAAAAAGAACGGCTCATGTATAGAAAACAGCTTGAAACTATGGTTAATGAACGTACAACAGAGCTTTTAAACATGAATAGGAAGCTTGAAAAAGGTTTATTAATGCACCAGCAGTTAGAAGGAAATATACAAGAACAGGAAATTTTCCTTGCCAACCAAAAGAATAGACTCAATTTTTTTTATAAATTATCTGAAATAATCGAAAAACAGCATATTACTTTAGATAATATTTGCACTAGGATTGTTAACCTTATTCCTAAATTATGGGTCAACTCTGCAGTTACCTGTGCAAGGATAAAAATTTATAATGAGATATATAGCTCTGATTTATTTTCTGAATCACAGTGGAAAATAGCTAAAGCTATAAAAAATAATGGTAAGGTAATTGGAACTATAGAAGTTTACAGCCTTAAGCTTTCCTCAATTTTACCTAATCAAACGCCTTTTTCAAAAGATGATATTAACCTGATGCAGGCAACATCTATTTATATTTCTCAAACTGTTTCAAACATCAATAAATAGCCTTTATAAGTTAAATCTTGCCAATTTTTGGTACCGATAACGCTGGTTTGGGAAACTGCAACATAGAGTGACTTTTCTAGGCATATTTTCAACGAAGCCTGATGCCCCCCTATAGACAATTTTTAAATAATAGTGTATAATGAAATATATAATACATCAAAATGATTCTTTAAAATCCTTTACTAAGCTTATTACTTTTTTATGATCTGCTAAACCTCTATAGTTTAGATTATGCCATCC
>CAZGAI010000496.1:0-3091 GCA_964523175.1 uncultured Victivallales bacterium
TGATTAAATGCCGTATTAAAAATAACTTCAAAGTTTTTATTTTTAATACAATCAGGGCTATTTTGTTAAAATTAGGTGCAAAGTCACTTTTAAATTTACTTATAGGTAAGTATAGAACTCCTGTATTACAGGAAAAAATTGTTTTCTTTCTTGATCTATCAGATTCTACAACATATGCAGAAAAACTTGGGACAGAAAGGTATTCTCAATTTTTACAGGAATATTATTTTGATATTAGTAAGCCAATAAAGAAACATAGATGTGAAATCTATCGGTATGTTGGTGACGAAATAATAATATCCTGGAATAAAAAGATTGGAATAAAAAACAACAACTGTATTGAATATTATTTTTCAGCTCTTTCTGAGTTGCAGGATAGACAGTCTTATTATAAAAAAAAATATGGGAAATCGCCTAAGTTTAAAGCTGGGATGCATTTTGGTGAGACAATGATTCTTGAGATAGGCTTCTTTAAAATAGAAATTATGTATACTGGTGATACCATTAATACAACTTCACGTGTAATTGATCAGTGTAGTAAAATTAATAAAAAATTTCTCATTACAAAAGAGCTATATGATTTATTTCAAAATAAAGGTTCCTTCAATGCTAACAATGAAGGCCTATTTTCTTTAAAGGGTAAAAAAGAAAAAGTAACAATATATTCTGTTTCAAGGTAAAAATAATGTCCGATGTTTGTGGAGTTAAATCAGAAATTTTTAGTAACTTTCAGCTTGCTGTCCCGTTGATAATTTCTTATTCTGCACAGATTATTATTACATTAATTAATACAATAATGATGGGGTATTTGGGAGTCGAATACTTAGCGGCCGGAGGTTTAGCTGTAATTATCTATATAACTTGTTTTTTAAGCTGCATAGGTCTTAATCAGGGGGTTACCGTATATATTGCTCAAGCTTATCCGAATAGTAATTTTGAAGAAATAGGTAAACTGGTTTCAAATGGAATATATCTCTCAATAATTTCTTCTTTGCTTTTTATGTTTGTTTTATGGAATATTATGGGTTGGCTTAGTCATCTCTTTGCTAATCAAAATACTGTGTATTATGCAAATGAGTATTTACATGCAGTTCTCTGGGGGTTTTTACCAGCCTTAATTTTTTCAATATTTAAAGATTTTTTTGCTGCTATTTCAAAACCTTACATAACCTCAAATATCAGTCTTATAATGATACCAATTACTTTTATATTAAATTATGGTATCATTTATGGCAGATGGGGGCTGCCAAAGCTTGGGCTTATTGGTATTGGATGGAGTACTACTTTTGTTTCATATTTGATGTTAACTACTGTTATTTGCTACATCTTATTTGTTAAATCTTTTCAGAAATTCCACTTTTTACAGCATTTATTACAAATTAATATAAATATTGTTTGTAAATTGGTGACATTAGGGTTCCCTGTTGCTGTTATGTTTGGTCTTCAAATAGGAATATTAGCTGTAAGTTCATTTGTGATGGGATATTTAGGAACAAAAGAACTGGCAGCTGCACAGATTCTTAATCAATGCTTAGATATTGCCTTTATTATACCATTGGGTATCTCTCTTGCAACGAATGTTCGTGTGGGCTACTCTTATGGAGAAAAAAATATTACAAAAATAACAACAGCCAGCCATGCAGGATTAACTTTAACCATATTATGTGTTATCACCATTGGGTTACTTTTTTGTATTTTTGGAAAGGATTTAACTCAGGTATTCCTCGGCTTTGGTAATAATAAAGATGCACTTACTTTAAACTTAGCTGTTAACCTTTTATTGATCGGGGCATTCTACCAATTTTTTCGTGCGGTTCAGGTTGTGCTAAATGCTACATTACGTGGACTTGAAGATACTTTAATACCGATGTTCATAGGCGTTTTATGTTATTGGGGAATTGGTATTGGATTTGGCATGATAACAGTTTTTTATATAAAGTTGAATGTGATTTACTTCTGGGTTTGTTTATCTATTGGGTCGTTGTGTGCAGTTATTATATTGATATACAGACTAAATTATATTAAGAGAAAACTTGGAGCCTCATTTAGAACCTGAATCATATAAATACTTAAGTGTTCCAAGATTGGCGACTCCTTTTGCTCCCATCACCACTGAAACAAATTGAGTTTGGGCTTTTTGTATAAACATTGTACGGATTACCTTCTTGTGTATGTATTTTATACTTCTGTAGATACACAGTAACATAAGTTGGTAGGTATTGATTGCTGAAAGTTTAGATGTAATTATTGCGCATGAAACAATAAAAATTATTAAAATGAATTTCTTTTGTATTAGTTTGGGTACTCCTTATTTTTATATTTGGAAGAAAGTCCAGAACGCATGTCTGATAGTATATGCGGGGATGTCAACTTGGACAAATGCGCTGCCTCCCGGGTGAAGCGGGTATTTGGGGTCGGGGTCTGTTATTCTGATTTGAACAGGAAATCTCTGAGGTAGTAAAAACCATTCATTTTCCTTTTGAACTTCATATAACCCGAAGCGTTCGTTTGTTCTAATTCTATTAACCCCCCATCCTGTATCAGTTACTATCCCATGGAAAGTTTTACCTGGATATTGCCATAGCCATATTTTAGCTTTCTGGCCCGGACCAATAGCAGAAAGTTCCGTTTCTTTGAAATTGGCCTGTATCCACCACTGGCTTGTGTCAATTAATGCAAAAAGAGTTTCACCGGGTTTAACATAGTTTCCTACAGTTAAAAACATATTAGTAATTGTTCCGTCTGTTCTTGCATAAATTATTGTAAAATCAAGATTTATTTTTGCTATGTTGAGCTCTGAAGTAAGAACTTTTATAATAGCAAGTTCATGTTCATAAGTGGCTTTTGTAACTTCAAGATTTTCTTTTGCTATTATTAGCGCTTCTTTTTTAGCCTGCCATTGAGTATATTTGATTTCAGCCTCTTTTTTTGCTATAGCACTAGTTGCTGCGAGGCGTGTTGCGAGACCAGAGAGATATTCTGTATTTGCCAGTTCATATTTAGTTTTTTGAATCTGATGTTTTTCAACTTCTATTTCGTGGAACAGTTCCCTAACTTTAATTTTTGCAGCAAGAATTTGGATTTCCAGTTT
>CAZGAI010000497.1:0-3087 GCA_964523175.1 uncultured Victivallales bacterium
TTTTATCAAAAGGTTGTTTTTTTAATTTCAACTCTGCTTTTACTTCTTCTACAATCTGTAATGCCTGATCGACTTCTTCCATGCAGCAGACCATAGGAAACATGATTTTTATATTGGAATAAATGCTGGCCCGCAAAATAGCCCTTAATTGTGTTTTGAATAATTCTGGAATACCCAGGCATAGACGGATTGCCCTATAGCCCAAAAATGGATTGAGTTCATGATTTACGTTGATTGTATCTTTAAGTTTATCTCCCCCAAGGTCCAATGTCCGGATAACTACATGATAGTCTTTCATCTGTTCGGCTATCTTGAGATAGTTCTTAAACTGTGTTTCTTCGTCGGGAAGTGTTTTACTGTTGATATAAAGATATTCCGTTCGATATAAACCAATACCAGCAGCACAATATCTTTTAGCATCATTTACGTCTTCTTCAAATTCAATATTAGCGGCAAGCTGTATTCTGAAACCATCTATAGTTTCTGGGCGGAGCTTGCTTTCATTTACCAAATTTTCTCTAATCTTTCCGCCACGTGTTTCTTTTTGTGCGTAAAATTTAAGAGATTCAGGTGATGGATTTATAGTAACAATACCTGTATAGCCATCTACAATGACAATATCACCGCTTCTTATCCTGTTTATTGATTTAAGTGCCAGAATGGCCGGGATTTTCATGGAACGTGCCATTATGGCCGCATGTGATGTTCTACCACCAGTTTCTGTCGCAAATGCCTGTACGTTTTCTCTATCTATTGCGACAGTATCAGAAGGAGTCAAGTCCGGACTGATAATAATTCTCTGGCCCGGTAACTTTTTTAGAGACTCAATCTCATGTCCATGTATATTAGCCAAAACCCTGGAAGCAACATCGCGTATATCAATGGCTCTTTCTCTAATGTATGAGTCAGGTATCTTATTGATAGTATCTATGTAAAACTGTATTTTTTTATTAAAGGCATAGTCCGCGTTGACAAGTTCTTCATTAACAGTTTTCTTCACACTGGTGATTAATGTGTGGTCATCAATAATAAGCAGGTGTGCATCGAATATACGAGCTTCGTTGTCGTTGAGCTCGGATTGTATTTTTTTTTGAAGAGCAGTAATTTGATCTTTTGTTTTATCTAATGCAGCCTCTAAAGTTGATATTTCATATTCAATTTCATCGGGCTGTATTTTTCTTTTTTCAACTTGCAGTAACCTGGAGCCAAGAACTAATGCCGTACCTATTGCTATCCCGGGGGATGCTGGAATACCTTTGATTTTTATTTCTGCTTTTGTCGATTTCACTGCTGTTCAATTCCTGTTATTCTTCATTAAATTCTAAATTATTTTTAACCATATCCTCCAGGGTTTCAATTGCTTCTAAGCAATCTTTCCCGGTTGCAGTAATTTTTATAATAGAATTATAACCTGCGGCAAGCATCAGTAGACCGATTAAACTCTTTCCATTAACCGTTTCTCCATCTTTTTCAATAGAAATATCTGCATCGAAAGTAGATGCTAAACGCACAAAAATCGATGCTGGCCTTGCATGGATGCCAAGTTTATTCCTAATTTTAAGCTGAGCTGTCTTCGATGTCATTTTTATATTTTTTAAATTAAAAGAGATGAAAATAATTAGATTTTATAAGACCGACATTTAATTATCTGAAAGTCTACTATATGAACTTATATTATCAAGTAAAAATACTCTAACAAAGCTTATTTTGGATCATTATTTTTGTACTACTTTATTTGTGCTAACGTAACGGATGATTTTCGTCTCTTTCTAAGAAATATACATGATATTTCTATAATATTCAGATGTTGGAGAAAGCGGGAGGCATAAATCGACCACGTGAGTAATAAACACAACATAAATAGGCAAATTTACAACATTATAATATAACATCTCATGTAACTTTAACAAGTAATAATTTTTTGTGTCAATAATAATAATAAATATTTTAGAGGCTTTTATTTGTATTTTGAAAAAGTGTATCAAGATAACACCTTAACCTCTGTAGTATTATATTTATTATATTGAGGTGTATGTAAAAATCATGGAGTGGTGGTTTTGACAGAGCAAAACCCTCCAATTTCGAATTCAAAATGGAGGGAAACGCTCCGTCGTTTCCTCGCATAGTAGGTATTTTGCAATTACCTCTATTATTTATATTTAAATTATAATTATCTAAAGGTATAGTAATTGGAATTTAAAATTGCTGATATACAACAATATCATATTTCCCGCTAAAGGAATAAATATAAACAAGTTTAACTTGAGGTCTTTTGTTATGCGTTGTCTTGTCACCGGCGGTGCCGGTTTTATTGGAAGTCATCTGGTTGATTCACTAATCTTAGATGGACAGGATGTTACTGTTGTCGATGATTTGTCTACCGGCTCTTTATCTAATTTAAGTTCAGTTGAAAATAATAGCAGATTTGAATTTGTTGAAGGTGATATTGTACAGCTTCCAGAATTAGAATATCTTGTAGCAAGGTCAGATATTGTTTATCATCTCGCTGCTGCTGTAGGAGTTAAACTTGTTGTTCAGGACCCCGTGAAAACAATAGTAACAAATGTTCATGGTACCGAGAGGGTTTTGAAAGGTGCTTCCAGGCACGGAACGAGGGTTTTACTTACTTCCACAAGCGAAGTATATGGGAAGTCTGAAAGAGATGTTTTTTCTGAAGAAGATGATTTACTGATCGGCCCGTCTTCACATTCGAGATGGTCTTATGCGTGCAGTAAGCTGCTTGATGAATTTTACTGCATGGCTTTTTATCGTGCCTCTCAATTGCCTGTAGTTATTGCCAGGTTGTTTAATACTGTCGGTCCGCGCCAGACAGGACGTTATGGTATGGTTGTTCCACGATTTGTTGAAAAAGCTCTACAGGGAACCCCTTTGCAGGTGTATGGCACTGGAGATCAAACTAGATGTTTCTGCCATGTATATGATACCGTCAGGGCATTGAAAAAACTTGGTGATTCAAGTATATCAGGCGAAGTTTTTAATATTGGTAGCGAGTGGAACTGCAGTATAAATCAGCTTGCAGAAATGATTATTGCAAGATTGAATAGCAGTTCTGTTACTGAAAAAATT
>CAZGAI010000498.1:0-3083 GCA_964523175.1 uncultured Victivallales bacterium
TTTCTCGTTCATAATTACACTCCATTTAAGGTCGATTTATAGCTTTTTTTCATCTCATCAACTGAAATATTAACTCCGGCATATTTTAAACAAGGTTCAGAAATAACCTGCCCAACCCCTGCACAGGCAAAGCCTCCCATTATTTTCTCAAATTCAGATACTTTACCCGGAGCAACTGTTATAACAAAGCGGGTTGAACTCTCTGAAAAAAGAATTTCGTTTTTTGAAATCTGCCCGGAAACAGGAATTTTAGAAAAATCTATATCAAGTCCTAAGTTTCCTCCCATTGCCATTTTGGCAAAAGCTACAGCTAAACCGCCGGGACCTGGAGCAATGACGGATCGAACCAGTTCTGCATTTGTCAATTTGTGAACAGCTTCATACATTTTATTTGCTGAAACTGCTTCTACTTTCGGGACATTATTACCTACATAACCCAGCATAGAATAATATTCGCTACCGCCAAGTTCTGGTTTCGTCTTTCCTACTATGTAAACACTATCCTCAGGAAATTTTGCATCAGATGTCACGGCTTTAGATATGTCACTGATTTTAGCAATAGTACTGAATAGTACAGTAGGTGGAATTGAAATCTTTTTCCCTCCCCGCGTACTATCATTTTTCATGCTGTCTTTGCCTGAAATACATGGCACTTTAAATACTTTAGTATAATCATAAAGAGCCTGATTTGCACGAACCAGTTGAGCCAGTTTGTATTCGCCATCAGGAGTTTTATCACTTTTTACAGGATCAGGCCAGCAGAAATTATCCAGTCCGGCAATATGTCCAAAATCAGCACCGGCGGCTATTGTTCTACGAACGGCCAAATCTATTGAAGCAGCCATCATATGATATGTGTCAATATCACTGTATGCTGGAAACAGCGCTGAAGCCAATACAATACCTTCTCTTCCGAGAGGCTCCGCCATAAAAACACCGGCATCATTATAAACATCACGATTCACACCAATAAAAGGTTTTACAACACTCAGACCTTTTACTTCATGATCATACTGTCTTGCTTTATATTCATTTGAACAAATATTAAGTCTTGAAAGCAGCTCAAGTAGATCTTTTGCTATATTACACTTACTCAGTTCGTTTTCTGAAGGTTCTTTCCATACAGGAGGAACCCATTTGGCTGTAAGCTTCATCCTAGGACAGCCACCATGTAGAAACTCAATATCTAAATAGGCGACGGTTTTCTCATTATAGAGGAGATGTATTTTCCCTGAATCTGTAAACTCTCCTAGCACGGTAGCTTCAACTTCGTGTTTATTAGCAATACTGATGAATTCATCAATATTTTCAGGAGGAACAGCAAATGACATTCTTTCCTGCGCTTCTGAAATAAAAATTTCCCATGGCTCCATTCCTGCATATTTTAGGGGAGCTTTCCCCAGATCCATCCTGCAGCCGCCACATTCTGTAGCCATTTCACCAATTGAGGACGACAATCCTCCTGCCCCGTTATCTGTTACAAAACGATATAAACTTAAATCTCTGGCTTCATAAATAAAATCTCCCATTACTTTCTGAGTAATTGGGTCTCCAATCTGAACAGCCTGCACCGGACTATCTTTGTGCAGCTCCTCACTTGAAAAGGTAGCACCGTGAATTCCGTCTTTACCAATTTTACCACCAGTCATTACAATCAGATCACCAGGGATAATTTCTTTTTCAAACCCTTTATTTTTCCCAATAACTTTCGGCAAAGTACCAACTGTCCCGCAAAAAACCAGCGGCTTTCCTATATATCGCTTATCAAAGTATTCCCACCCTAAACCATATGGAATACCGCTTTGATTTCCACCGTCAATAACCCCCTTATGAACACCATCTCTTAACCTTCTGGGATGAAGAAGCCCTTCAGGAACATCTTTTTCTTCCGTAAAAGGTGAGCCTAAGCAATATCCCCATACATTAATAAGCAGGTTAGCACCAAGGCCTGTTCCCATCGGGTCACGGTTTACTCCCACAATACCGGTCATCGCACCGCCATATGGGTCAAGGGCTGATGGACTATTGTGCGTTTCACACTTAAAAACCAGATCAATTTTATCATTAAACGCAATTACACCTGCATTATCGTGAAAGACAGAAACAAGCCAGTCAACATCCTCTCCTATTTCCTCAGTACTTTTTCTGATAAATGATTTAAAGCAGGATGTTATTTTGGTAACTTTTCCTTCTTCATCTTCATAGGAAATTTCAGCATCAAAAATTTTATGTGAACAATGCTCAGACCATGTCTGGGCCAAACACTCCAGTTCAACATCAGTAGGAGTATTTATCAATCCAACATTTCCTCTACCTTTAACGTTGCAGAAATAATTCTGAATTGCTTTCATTTCATCAAGTGAAAGAGCTAAGGTCCCTTCTTTACTGATACGGATTAAGTCAGAGTCTGAAACATTTAATTCAATTTCATTAACATTCCCGCCACCAATATTTTTTACGATAGGAACATTATGAGGTATTGCGTTATTATTAACCTCTTCTCTGCTTAATACTGTTACAGATTGGATTAATTCATTTGCAAGAAGGTTTTTCCCAATACTCTCAATTTCATTTTTCTTCAATTCAGGCGCATATAGAAAGTACTCAGTTGAACTAAAAACTTTTTCCCTTTTTTGGTTTAATTTACGGCCAATAATATCACCCACAGCTAAAGTTGCCGTACGCCCAATATTATCTGTAACACCGGGTAGAAATCCAACAATAATAAGCCAGTCAAACCCTGAAACAGGACTTATTCCGATTTTGACATTCTGTATTATCGGATTTTTGAGTTCATCAGCTACTTTCTGAATTTGCTGTTCTGTTATATCGGCACTGACAGTATAAACTTCTCTTGTTTTTACATTCTTCACGGGAAGTTTTAAAATATCAGTTATTTGTTTTTTGACAGATTCAGCCTTAGCGTCACGCCAATTGTCCAACGGAGATAACTCTATCCTAAATATCATATCAAACTCTCTTGACACTATAAGTGTCTTTTATCTTTATATTTTCCCAGGCTAAGTTTCTATTCTGATAAAATTACTAGAACTACATAAAACTAAATATATTAAAAAGTTTCT
>CAZGAI010000499.1:0-3073 GCA_964523175.1 uncultured Victivallales bacterium
AGTATTTGAAAAAATCCTGATTAAATTTATTTTTATTCTAATTCTTTATTGCTGCTTTCTGTATTAAAAGTTTAAGCCTGTTGTAATACTGTTCTTTACCCATTTAGAGTTCTTCCTCAAACTGGATTTTCTGCGCCTCTGTATCTTCCTGAAAAAGTTTAAGCTTACCTTGTTTATCACTGTCCGGATTTTTCCAGTGAAATGGATACAGGTGAACATCATAATCCTTATCCTTTACCACAAGCAGAGAGGTAGAATGAGCTATTTCTTTTCTAACACCATCCTGATCCGGTGTTGCAATAAAAATTTGCAGTCCAATATCACCGGCAAACCCCATAAGCTGATCCCGCCTTCCGGCATCAATACCGTAAAATGCTTCATCAAAAATCAAAATCGGCAGTTTTATTTTTGTTCCGCTGTATAAAAAGTGTGAAATAGTTAGAATTAGTAAATAATTCGGTACAGCCTGTTCACCACCGGAGCCGATACTTTTAATTCTTTTATTCATCACATTTCCTTCAGAATCCGGAGATTTGACATACATTTCATAAACATACCAATTCCTATAATCTAGAATTTCAGGAATTTCACTAGGTTCAGTCTCAACTATCTCATTGCGGTAATTGTTAAAAAAGTTTTGAAGTTCATTTTCTATTTCTTCATTCCATGGATTAAACTTTTTGATTACTGAGATAAACCTTTCATATTTTTTATGAACTTTAATTTTAAAGATATATTGATTGTTTCCAAAATATCTATTGCCCAAAAGCGAATTTATCTTCTTTACCATGGCCTGAAGATGCTCAATTTTTTCCCGAAGATAAAATACCAAATCGTTCATAATGATTTTTTTGAAAAGCTCGGTGGTTCTATCGTTAATAATCTCCTGCTGGTCTTTTATATCGATATCGTATTTTCTACAGATGTTTTGTATATTTCTATTTGCTCTGTCTGTCAGTTGATTTATTTCTTCATCATAAGTGAAACCAAATTCAATACTAAACTGTTTATCGCGTATTCTATCCGAAAGAACAGCTTTTGAAGCGGTCTCATCAAGCCTCGAACTATTAGTCATATTTCTACTGTCAATTGCATTATGAAGCTTAAAAGTACTTCTCAGTTCAGATAAATAACCTTCAATTTCACCTGTAAAATCATATTTATTTATAAAACTATCCACCCTCTGCCTGTATTTAATTTTATTTTCTGCAAGCTGACTGTTTTTATCTTTAAAGTCATTTAATGTTTCCGCCTTCAGTATTTCGTTGGCACCAATTTTTTTATCTATATTCCTGAGTTCTTTTTCATACTTATAAAGTTTTTGAGTTAAATCATTAATTTTATTTTCCAAATCAGCTAGACCTTCTTTTCTGATAATCTCCTTAATTTTTATCAGACGTTCATTAAGCTGTCCAAACTCTTTATTCATGTTATCCAGGAGAGATTGCTTATCTTCAACAACCGCTTTTTTATTATTGAGTGCGGAAGTAAACTGATTAAACAAAGCAATATGTCTATCCAGAATTCTTGTATCTTTATTTAGGATATTCAAAAAATCGGCAAGGTTGTTTTTAATATTTATTTTTTGTTTAATTTCTTTATTTATTTCTTCTTCAGCTTTTTTAAGGTCTTTAAGTTCAAGCTTTAAACTCTTTATATCACGTTTTATCTTCAGCTGTCTATTTTCTTCTCCTATTATATAGGATTCAAGTCCGAAAAGCCCCCTTTTATGCGCTCTGAATTTTACAGATAAAAGCTCCTCCTCTATTTTGATTTCAGGTTCCTCCTCTGAATATAATTCAGCGGCAAGAGCTTTAATAGAATCCGGATCTGATTTCGATAAATCAAAATACTGTTTTATCCAGGCAGGAATTTCATTTTTTAGAGAATCAAGTTTTTTCTCTGAAATCAGTCTAATTCCCGGATAATCACAGAAAATCATTTCTTCAACTTCTATAAAATCATCTTCCGGAAGGATAATTGAGCATAGTAGATTAGATCCGATAAATTCTTCTACTGCGTCCATTTCAGGTTGAACAACACCTTTATTCCAAAAAAGATCTTTGTATATCGGCTTAAAACTTATCATTCTATCTTTCAATTCCTGAGTAACATCAGCAAAATATTCAACATTAGGTAAAAACTCAAGTTGCTTCTCCAATATAGATATTTGTTCTTCCGTTCCTTTCACGGTTTCTATATGTTCTTTATGTATATTTTCAAGTTTAGCAATTTCTGAAACATAACTATCTCTATACAGCCCGGCCTTCCCATAATATTCTGTAAAATTCAACTCTTCAGTTTCACTTACCGTATCTTCAATTTCCATATGAATAAATTTTTCAAATGGCGTTATTAATTCAGCAATTGAAAACGGCATTAACAAACTCATATTAGAAAATTTATAGAGAAACTCCTTATATAGTTTTTCTATTTTATCTATATTGCCATTATTATTATTTTGAAGTACTGATATCTCATCTTTAAGTTTCAGTAAAATTACTTCTGCACTTCCTTTTTCTATAGATATCTGTCGTAATCGTTCAGTAAGAGTTTTTTCTTCTCTAGTCAGTCCACTTGAATCTTTCTGTCTGTAGTCATCGAGACGGTTTTCAATATGTTTCTTCTCCTTTTCACAGACAACAAATTTCCCTTCGAGTTCCACATGCTTCTCTTCCAAACGGTCTTTTTTATGTTTTAGAACCGCTAGAGTATTTTCTAAATCATTCCCTTCAAACTGCAGTGCTATGCACTCTCCGGCAAAGGCATGTTTCTGTTTATACTTAATCTGATCAACTAATATGGAAAGATTTTTAATATAGTCATATTTATCTTTTAATGACTGGATTTCACTTTTGCTCGAATCAAGGGATTTAAGAGAATCAATGATTTTTTCAAATAAATCACGTTGTGGTTCCGGTAACAGTTTTTTAAATAATTCATGATAATCAGAAGTTTGAGATGCTAGTTCTCTATAAGCTTTGCCTATTGAAAGAAACATACAAAAGTCTTTAAATTGCTTTTCTCCACCCAAAAACTGTTGGGCTAAAACATTTTTATACCGCTGAAGCTG
>CAZGAI010000500.1:0-3070 GCA_964523175.1 uncultured Victivallales bacterium
TCATTTTATGATATTGAAAATAAAGGAAAACTTGGAGATATTGCCGGAATACTTACACATATTTCTTAATTTAAAATTTACGTCTAAGTATTTTGAGCATGAAGCGAGAGGAACCAGTATAAAGATACTAAGCAAAAAAACTGTCGGTGATCTAGATGTACTAATTCCTCTTATTAATATTCAAAAGAAAATAGTTAAATATCATAAAACAGCAAATAAAGAATTAGAGTTACTGCATAATTTGACGAGCAAAAAACAAAAGTTGACAGATGCAGTACTGAATAAAATGATACAAGATACAATTCAACTGTAAGGAAATCTAATATGACAGATAAAATCACACAGAGCGAAATTAACAGCATACTTTGGAAAGCATGTGATACTTTCAGGGGGACAGTTGATGCCGCAGAGTATAAAAATTATATACTTGTTATGCTGTTTCTTAAATACATTTCTGATGTATGGAAGGATCATTACCATAAACTTAAAG
Organism: uncultured Victivallales bacterium; assembly: GCA_964523175.1. Classification (GTDB taxonomy): domain Bacteria; phylum Verrucomicrobiota; class Lentisphaeria; order Victivallales; family GWF2-38-69. The sequence goes on from CAZGAI010000500.1 coordinate 491, forward strand.
AACAATATGGAAATAATGAGGAATTAATCCAGAGAAAACTTAAAAGAGAACGTTTTACCCTTGACCAGGAGCATACATTTGAATCAATCTACATAAAAAAGAATGAACCAAATATTGGTGAAGTTATAAATATTGCCCTTGAACATATTGAAGATTCAAACAGACAGAAACTCGAAGGTGTTTTTAGAAATATAGATTTTAATTCTGAATCAAATCTAGGAAGAACAAAAGAGCGTAATACAAGATTGAAGCACCTACTGGATGATTTTAATGATCCTAAATTGGATTTAAGGCCTTCAAGAATAGGTAACCTTGATGTTATTGGAAATGCCTATGAGTTTCTTATTAGCAGATTTGCTGCCGGTGCTGGAAAAAAAGCTGGTGAATTTTACACGCCTCCGGAGGTATCTACTCTTTTGGCCAAACTTCTTGCACCAAAATCAGGTGAAAGAATTTGTGACCCTGCATGCGGTTCGGGTTCGCTTCTTATTAAATGCGGTGATGAAGTCGGCTCTAAAGATTTTTCGCTTTACGGACAGGAGAACAATGGTTCAACCTGGGCTCTATGTAAAATGAACATGTTTCTGCATAGCATGGACAGTGCAAGAATTGAATGGGGTGACACAATAAGAAATCCTAAGCTTATTGAAAATGACAAGACAATGAAATTTGAAGTTGTTGTGGCGAATCCACCATTTTCTCTTGATAAGTGGGGAGCTGAAGAAGCAGCTAACGACCCTTATGACCGCTTTTACAGAGGAACACCCCCAAAATCAAAAGGTGACTATGCTTTTATTACCCACATGATTGAAACAATTACTGAAGATTCCGGACGAGTTGGCGTAGTTGTTCCACATGGAGTTTTATTTAGAGGAAGCAGTGAAGGAAAAATAAGAAAATATCTTATTGACGAAGATAATCTTCTTGATACAGTTATTGGATTACCGGCAAACCTTTTCTATGGAACCGGAATTCCTACTGCAATTCTTGTTTTTAAGAAAAACCGTAAAACCAATGAAGGTATTCTTTTTATAGATGCCAGCAGAGAATTTGCTGATGGGAAAAATCAAAATAAACTTCGTGAAACTGATTTAGACAAAATTGTAAATACTTTCAAAACGAGAGAAACTATTGAAAAATATTCATATTTAGCCTCATTAGATGAAATTAAAGAAAATGACTATAACCTGAACATTCCTCGTTATGTTGATACTTTTGAGGAAGAAGAAGAAATAGATATTCCGGAAGCACAAAAAGAAATTGATTCAATTGAAGAAGAACTTGTTGATGTACAGCAGCAGATGAAAAAGTACCTGAAAGAGTTAGATATTATATAATCTGATTCTTAGATAAAAATAAAGAAAATTTTAGGAGAACTTGATGGACAAGAAGGAAAGAGAAATACTTATAGATAAATTGCTTATTTATCTTAACGATGATGTTGAGTCGCATGGACTAAACATAAAAACGGTCACATTTGATTTTTCTAAAAATGATAAAGATACACAAAAAATTATTTGTTCTAGTAAAATCAGCTTTGAAGACTTAATAAAGATAGTAAAAGTGTGTATGTCTAGAGGATATTTGAAGTATTCTTCTTTAGGTAGAGGTGAATATTGTGGCCTTAGGTTGACTGAAGAGGGTCAAGGAAGAGCTATTTCAGTAGATTTAGCAAAGAATATACCTTCAAATTCTTCACTAAATCCAAGTAGTATTCAGATAGGAACATTAAATGCAAATAGCCCAACTCAAGTAGGAAATAATAATATTCAGAATATTGAAAATGCAATTACTTTTTTGATTGAGCAGATTGATAATTCAAATGTTTCAGATGAAGAAAAACAAGAAGTAAAAAGTAGATTAAGTGCATTTTTGGAGCATCCAGTTACTGCATCTATTATTGGAGCAGGAACTAGTGCATTAGTAAATTCTTTAGTAGGAGTTTCATAATGGAAGAAAAAACTGAATTACAATTGCATTGTTTATTTTGTTTTTCCACCAATTTCGTATTACCTGATGAAGGTTATCAGCCAAAATCTGGAGAATTGGTTAAGTGTTCCAATTGTGGAAGAATGAATGATTATGATTCCCTTATGCGAATTGCTAAAAAGAAAGGCAAAGAGTGGGCAGAAGAACAGGCTAAAAAATTAATGAAAGATTTTAAGAAACAAATGAACAAAATTAAATTTTAAAATGTAATAGAATAAAACTCTATTATATCTAAGTCTAAATACAAAAAGGAATTAATATGGTAAAAGGAATGCTGACAGTCTCATATATTGAATGGCAGGAATATTTACGAGATAAAGGTGAACAATGGTTAAGAGAATCGCCCAAATTATTATGTTATATATCTTGTTTTAGTTATATGATTTATCAGTTTGAGATTTTATTAGGAATACTTGTATTTATGACATGTTGTTTCAGTGTTCTAGGAATTAGAACATGGAATATAGGAAACTTTATTAAAATGGATCATAGGACAAAACCAAAAACCTTGAAAAAAAATGACATAATTGATGACAATATGTTTAATTATTTTAATTTATTTGTGTATTTATGGTTGGGATTAGGTGTAAT
>CAZGAI010000501.1:0-3068 GCA_964523175.1 uncultured Victivallales bacterium
ATAACTTTTGAAATAAAATCAGATTTAATCAAAGTTTTCGTGGGCCGTCTAATTACCGATACGTTCGGGCTTTTGGCGGTATTATTAATTGTACCGGCAATAATTTTTATTTTATCAGATCACAAAACTATTGGAAAATTTTTTGCTGTTGTTCCACCCTTGGTTTTTGCCTATTTTGTACCGACAATTCTCTCTACATTTAAGGTTATTCCAAGTAGTGCTCCTATTTATACAGACATCAAAACTTTTGTCTTACCCGCCAGTTTAATTCTCCTTACCTTGGCTGTGGATATCAAAGGTATACTAAAACTCGGTTATAAAGCAATAGTAATGTTTTTAGCCGGTACCTTCGGAATAGTTATTGGTGCTCCAATTGCCTATCTGTTTTTTAAAAGCGGTATGCCCGATGAAGCCTGGAAGGGTATGGCTGCTTTGTCAGGTTCATGGATTGGAGGAGGTGCTAATTTTATTGCAATAGGAGATTCGGTAGGCACTTCCGATACAATGATGGGGATGATGGTGGTCGTAGATGTGCTTGTAGCTAATATATGGACAGGAGTATTACTGTATCTTGCCGGTAGATCCAACGCAATTGATAAATTTATGAAAGCCGATAATTCTGCTATCGAAGATCTTAAGAATAAGATTGTTGATTTTCAGCAAAAGACTTCTCGTATTACTACTACTACTGATTATATGGTTATGATGGCATTGGCTTTTGGCTGTGCCTGGATCGCTTATCAGCTAGGCAATATACTGCCTCCAATTGGTGATGTGATTTCTCACAGCACATGGAAAATTATTTTAGTAACATCTGTCGGAGTGATTTTCTCATTCACTAAGGTTAGAAACTATGAAGGAGCGGGAGCATCAAAACTTGGTACGGTTATGCTTTATCTTCTTATTGGTGTGATTGGCGCTAATGCCGACCTCGTAAAAGTACTTGAATACCCCTATCTTTTTGCTATGGGGCTAACCTGGATATCAATTCATATTATTGTATTAATAATTATTATGAGACTTGTTAGAGCTCCTCTATTCTTTATGGCTGTTGGTTCACAGGCTAATGTTGGCGGCGCTGCTTCAGCACCGATTGTTGCTTCTGCATTTCATCCGGCTTTGGCATCCGTAGGTGTTATGCTTGGAATTGCAGGGTATGTTTTGGGTACTTATGCTGCTCTGATATGCGCTACACTTCTGAGGTTAGTCAGCTAGCTCAATTTTTTATATTACCTATTGATTGATGGTAATATAAAAATTATCATATTAAAAATAATAATTAAACTTGTTTAACATGTTATTCGGGCTAGTCTATCTTAGTATTAAAGAATTGAACCCTTTTTAAATATTTCCTGTTTAAATATTATAAATAATGTTATATAATAAATTTATAACTAACCAGACCAAACCAAATCAAACAGTCCAAAGAAAGGACAAAAAAATGAAGTTTATTAAGTGCATTCTTCTAACAGTTATTATTGTGGCAGTCGCATCCTGTTCAAAAAAGACTGAGGCAGAAGTTGAGAAAAAAGCTGATACAACTAAAGAGAAAGCTGCTGCGGCATACGATACATCAAAAAAAGCTGCAGTTAGTACTTATGACAGCTCAAAAGAGACAGCTGTTAAGGGTTATGATTCAACTAAAAAAGGAGCTGTAGATACATATGATGCAGCGAAAAAAGGAGCAGTGAATACTTACGATTCTACAAAAAAAGCAGCAGTGAATACTTACGATTCTACAAAAAAAGCAGCAGTGAATACTTACGATTCTACAAAAAAAGCAGCAGTTGATTCCTATGACAATATAACAAAATAGCGCTTAAACATTTTATAATTTTCCAACTCAAAAGTAAAATTTATTAAAAAATAAAGAAAGACAAATATGAAGTTTATTAAATACCTCCTTCTGACAGCTATCGCTGTAACAATCGCAGCATGTTCTACAAATGAGTCAGTCACATCGAAGAAAACAGATGATGGCATAAAAGCTAGAGCTACTAAGGCCCTTGATATGACAAAACAAGCTGAAACAAAAAAAGCTTCAGCCGTCAAGGCTGCCCATGCGAAAAAACAAGCTGAAACAAAAAAAGCTTCAGCCCTTAAGGCTGCCCATGCGAAAAAACAAGCTGATAAAGCCGCAGAGACCACAAAAAATCCATTTGATATGGGCGTCGGTGCGACAAAACAAACTGGAACCTTAAATACAGTTAAAAAGGATACTGATAATTTAAAACAAACTATTATAAATGCCCCAGATACATCTGTGCAAGATATATCTGCACCTTCCGCAACAACTGTTCAGGATCATCCTACTGCGTCTACATCAACAGATCAAGCTGCACCTACTGCAGTAACAACTGAGCAAAATGCAGCTACAGCTTTAGGATCCGATAACGTTGGCAGTGCTTCTTCTGACGTAAAACAATTAGGTGTTAGAACTGTCGATCCTTCAAAAAGCAGCTATGATTCATCTTCAATCTAAGGAGTTAGGCGCCGGACTGTATGCACTAATGCTTAACTAGGCCGGCCAATAATCTATTATTTTATAAACGGTAAATTAACTGTTATAGATATGACTTTAATTTACCGTTTTTTTATTCTTAAACCATAATACAAGTGACCGACTTCAATTCCACCAAAGTCGGCTACCTTAGGCATATACCCCCATTTTTCAAAACCGTGATTTTTGAGAAGTTTTATGCTGCCCAGATTACTTTCAATAAGAATTGCAAACATTGTTTTTATTTTCAAAGAAGGGCATAAATTTATAGCTTCTTTTAAAAGCCTTGATCCAACGCCCATCCGCTGATAATCAAAATCAATATAGTAACTTACTTCTGCTGTATACTGAAGTGCCTGACGTCCAAGACGGTACGCACTTATACTTAGCCATCCGACAATCTTCTTTTCATATTCTGCAACAAAGAGTGGATATTTATCTGGAGTATGGTTTATGTACCATTCTTTTCTGTCTTCTGTTGTTATGGGTTCTGTATCAGCTGTTTGATATCCAGCTGCAACTGCCTGATTATATATTTGAATAATACTTTCTAAATCTCTTTCTACTG
>CAZGAI010000502.1:0-3067 GCA_964523175.1 uncultured Victivallales bacterium
GTACAAGATAACTTTCTAGGGATATTTCATTAACACAATCATAAAATGTTTTCTTAACACTAGGAATATGATAATATCCATCTACAAATTTTTTATTTATCTCATTATAAATTTCAGGCTTATATTTTTTTCGTGCATCGGAATAAGCACTTTTGTCAATATGCTGCGAAGAAATTTCATCATGAGAAAATTTAGCGAAATATGAGTTAAGTTCATTTTGAAGATTGCTCTGTGAAAAATAACAGGGAAACATTACAGTGTCTTTAAAAGATAATTTTCTATCTCTTGTAAAAAATCTCTTTTTTTCTTTAAAAAGTTCTATAAAAGTATCATTGTCAAGAAGTTGTGATATATTATATAACACATTATGAAGGTCGGTAATTTGGTAGGTTTGGACTGTTTGTCAAGTCCTTTGCAATCTTTTTTTACATTTTTTTTCTTGATATAATATGTTTTTGATGTATATTTAATTTCAATTTTTTTATTTTTTTATTTTATTATTTTATTATTTTATTAATTTATATATCGATAAGTACAATGGAGGAACTTGGATATGGCAGGTACGGGTGCTGGTAAAGGAAGTCGTCCAAGAAAAGTGGACATAAAAAAATATGGCAAAAATTTTGATGTAATTTTTTTAAAAAATAGCAAAAATACAGATAAGTTATCTGCTGCTCGAATGAATCCTCAGTTAATTAACAGTACATGATTTTACAGTCAGGTATTGAACAAAAAACAAGTAATGAGTAATTAAGGTTATTGTATTTTTCATTTTTTTTACTTTGTCTAATACTACTCAACCTCAGTATTGTACACATATATTTCCCGGAGCCGCAAAGACGCAACCAAAAATATACTATCCACTGATTTCAGTAACGGCACTAATTATTTTTTTGCATTTAATAAAATTCAAAAAAGAGTTTATAAAATTCGTGGAGATTAGCGTAATTAGGGGACAAAACTCCTTTGGATATAATTATACTTTAAAGCTTTATTCTTAATTACAATTATTACTAATTTAAAACCTTGCTAAAATAAACAAGAAAATAACAGATTATAGTACAAAGTGTCATAACTGCAAATCAATATTTCAAAGCCTTGCCTAAAATGATCAAGACTTCGGATTTAAATAATAAAATATCTAGAGGTGTTTTATGGGAAAAATGAAGCAGGAATCGTATTTTAAAAAATTATATGACATTATTAATGAGACTGAAAAAAACGGGCTATTAATTCGTCCTGATTCAGTTAAGGGGTTTCACAGCGATGGATTGTCAGGTGAAAAACTTCTTGGAGCTCTACAAAGATTTACTGTTTATCAAAATAAAACCGGTGGTGGTACGTATCTTGAAATCGGTATTTTTCAAGGATTATCATTAATATCTATAGCAAAAGTGCTGGAGACTGTAGAAGTTTATGGTATTGATAATTTTTCAGATTTTGATCCTGACGGTTTAAATAAGAAAATTGTTTTAGAAAGACTGGCTGCCAACAAATTAACCAATGCTGTAATCATAGAAAGAGATTTCGAGGAAGCTTTACTTAATATAAAAGATTATATAGGAAATAACCGGATAGGTGTTTTTTTTGTCGACGGTCCTCATGATTACAGAAGCCAGTTGGTTTCACTTATGTACGCAAAGCAATATATATTATCAGAGACTGGTATTATAGTTGTTGATGACTGCAACAATAACCATGTCAGGCAGGCCAATAGAGACTTTTTAATATCAAATCCTGAATTTAAACTTTTTTATGAAGCATATACAAAAAGCCATCCGATACATATGAATGAATCCGATAAATGCGCAGCACAAAAAGGCTGGTGGAACGGTGTTAATATTATTGTAAAAGACAACAGCAATATTCTGGATCAAATGCTGCCTCAGACGATGCAGGATAGATGTTTATTTTACAACAGCCACAAGATTCACGGAGCTAAATACGGAAAATTTATTCCGGAGCTTCTTGATATTTTTAACTTGCTCAATAAAAGCGATGATAGTAAAATACTAAAAGAGCTGAAAACCCTGAAAACTATGCAGGACAATTCTGACTATAAAAAATATTACCAGCATGACCTGCGTAATACTAACAGCGCTGAACTATCTCCCGGCAGATTTAACAGCGTTATAAAAAATATTTTAAGGTATTAAGAGGCATCCTATCTCCATGCCTGATCAAAATTACCTACATAACAAGCCGTTCTCCGGAATAAATAGCAATGGAACTTGTAATTAGTAAAATTATTAATATAAATTTATATTGCATCCCTTATTCAATGGCGACTGAATAAATTTGAATGCAAATAAAGATATTTGTAAAGACACTTCTGAGTCTTATAAAATTTCAGCCCTTTGATAAATCCAACTTTTTCATTATTGACTAATGAAAAAGATATATGAAAACAGTTTATACCTCAAGAGGTAATTTATTGTCGCTCCGCTGTTCCGCATTTTAAAGTTAATCCGCAAGCTTTGAAAGTATCATTTATGACCATATCGAGTATAATATCAACAATGGCTTATAGTTTAAAGCCAGCCATGAAAAGACCTTCATTATTACAAATTTATGGTTCTGTGATGCTTTTACTGCTATTAAGCTTAATTGGCTATGTCGTTAACTATACTGTTAATTCATTGGTTGCCAATAGAATCACACCTGAATTTTTTGGGGATTTTTCAATTGCTGTTGTCTCGATTTATATAGTTGCTCCAATACTTCTTTTAGGTTCAAATTCATCTTCTGTTAAATTTCTGTCGGTTTATCTTAATAAGAATGAAATAAGTAATAGCTACTCTTTTTTTAAATGGAATTTTAGACTTATTTTAAGGACATTTGTTCTTTTTTTTATTATTTTTTCTGTTGTTCTCATTATTCTTCAGATGTTCAGGGAGGGTGATAGCAATGTTCTTTATGTCCATCCCGGGATATATTGTCTGGCGGTCAGCCCGCTCTGTGCTTTTTCTTCTCTTCTTGCAAGTTATTTGTTGGCCAATAAACATTCCGCTTTATATTATTTTTTCTCTATAGCCGTCTTCAAATTCAATTTGCTGTTTATTTTTCT
>CAZGAI010000503.1:0-3050 GCA_964523175.1 uncultured Victivallales bacterium
AATCCTAGGAATATCGGTTAATGGATATTAGGGTGCTTTGAAATAATGCTAACAGGGGCGGTGCAGATGATGGACTTGTGGTTCGTGATTTGAATGGTAATGGGACAATTGACAACGGCGGTGAATTGTTCGGTGATCAGACTCTAAAACAAGATGGAACTGTTGCAGCATCTGGTTTTGAAGCAATATCAGAACTGGACAGTAATCAGGATGGAAAAATATCCTCAGACGACGAAGAGTTTGATACCCTTCGCGTATGGCAGGACAAAAATCAGGATCAGGCGTCGCTTAGCAGCTATGCCCTGACAAGCGGAATCAATGGCAATTATCCACAGATTACGCTGATTACACTAATTTTAAAATCTTTTAAGTCAACTTGTCTGCATATTTCATAATAATGAAATGTTCAGACAAGTTGGTTTAATAAATTAATAAAACGAGTAAAAAAATAAAAGAAAGAGGTTGAGTGTGGAAGAAAAAAAGATAAAGAATTTGAATAATGAAGAGATTTCTACTGAAGAAACAGTTAAGAAAAAAGGATGGTCGTGCCTGTTTGTCATATTTTTGGCTGTTTTAATTCTGGTACTGATATTTGCAGGAAAGTGGTTTAACAGTTATAGCAAAACTAATAAAACTGGTGAACAGATTGTCAAACTTCTGGACAAAAAATACAACCGAAAATTTGAGCTTAAAAGCGGTAAATATATTTGGGCAACAGGCAACTATCAGTTTAAGGTCTATCCGAAAGATGATCCGGAGTTTGTTTTCGATTCGTTTATCGGTTCTATGTACAGTACTGGTGTTGGGGATACGTATTTACTGATAAAACGATCTATCGAGACAGAAAAATTGATAAAAACATATATTGACTCAATTTCAAAAAACTGTTTTTTTACCGCTGGCACAGGAACAGATAATAAATCAATTCTTAGTGATATTCACAAAAAGAATCTATCCGTATTGCAAATATTGAAAAAATATCCATATGAAATGAATTTCTCAACACACGTTGATTATGCCCTAAAAGTAAATAAAAACAATAAAAATAAAATAATGAAGTCTGTATATAATCTCATAATATTTTTAAAAGAAAAGAAATTTGATGGAATTAAGATATATATCAATTTTTATAATCCTGAGGCAATTAAAGGATTAGATATTAAAAAAGACTATAAGAAAATATGGTCTAAATACTGGCGAAATATTGAATATAAAATCCTGATTAAACCTAAGGATATAAAAGAGATTAAAAACTATAAAGACATTTATCAATTATTAAAGAAAACAAATTTTAAATAGGGAGAACTTACTAATGGCTAATGATAAAAACTGTGTGATACTGAGTGAACTTGCTTATTTAGACTTAAAAGAACCGAAATATAGAGATTATGATAATTTAAGTCAAATTTTTTATGATGATGAAGATAAGATTAAAACTTTTTCTGATCCCAAGCTTCAGGAATTTGCAAATAAACTTGATAAATTTCCTGATTTTTACAAAAAAACACTAGAGAATTATTCTCTTATAGATACAGCAGACGAGGGCGGATATCAGGCTATTGCCGTAAAAAAAGTCGACAGTGACGAAGTGGTTATTGCAAATCGCGGAACTGCTGGTGCACAGGATCTTCTGGATGATGCTTATATGAGCTCGGGTAAACTGACTCAGCAGTTTGACAGTTCTATTGAATTTTATGAAAAGGTAAAAGCCAATACTGCTTCTACGGATATTAACCTAACCGGACATTCGGTTGGTGGTTCACTTGCAACTTATCAAATGGTTAATGCCTATGGTGACGGCTGTCTGAAAGGAGTAAAAACATTTGAAGAATACGGTTTAAAAAGTGGATATTTCAGTGAAGATTTCCAGACGCGCCGTGACAGTTATGAAAATGCCTGGCCCGGAATTAAAACAGCATACGGAATAGATGAAGATTTTGTTTTTAACGGCGCCGAACATATTGGAACAGTTATTAATCCTTTAGATGCAAATGGTATATACACAAGGGAATCTATTTTGGAAACAGGTTTTAATGTAAATCCGGATCATCTGCTTAGCTCCTATCTGCTTTATGAATACGACGATGAAACAGGAGAAATAAAAGAGGGGCAAATTAATCAGGAATACGCAAAAAAGTATATTGATAATATTATTAACGGCAGTGGCTTTGCCAATGATTTATTCTATATTCCCGATCCCTTAACTGCAAAAAATATTTTAGATACATTGAGTGATGTAACATTTAGAGCCAAAACATTAAGTGCTTTAACTCCCAGTGAACTTGAAAAGATGGAGTCAGTCAGGGATATCTTTAATTTGGCCCAGAACTCTTCCGTTGCTCCCCCCCGTCGTGATCCTATTTCTGTAGACCTGGATAATGACGGGATTGAAACAGTCTCTTCTGAAAATGGCGTTTACTTTGATCTCGACGCAAGCGGAACCGCAGAAAAAACCGGGTGGATTGCGCCGGACGACGGTTTGATAGTTATGGATAGAAACGATAACGGTACAATCGATAACGGACAGGAGTTATTCGGCGATGCTACGGTTTTACAAAATGGAGAAATAGCTGAGACGGGATTTGAAGCATTAGCAGAACAGGACACAAACGAAGACGGTATTATTGACTCGTCTGATGAAAATTTTGATAAGATAAAAGTGTGGCAGGATACTAATCAGGACGGTGTGTCGCAAGTTGATGAACTGCGTTCGCTTGATGAAGCTGGAATAAGAAAAATTCATCTTGATTATTTGAATGTAAATATTGATGACGGGCAGGGAAATATTCAAACTAGAACCGCTGGATTTGAATTTACCGACGGCAGAGATGGACTGGCATCGGAGTTTCTGTTTGACCGTGATACTGTTGACACCGGAACAACTGATTTTTCAGATATACCTGAAGATATATTATCCCTGCCATATCTGCGCGGATTCGGAGATGTAACTGATCTCTATCATGCAATGAACGAAGATGCTGAACTAAAAACACGTGATAAAACGGTGTCGTACGCGCGTATGTAGTTGAATAACAATCAGTAATGCTGAA
>CAZGAI010000504.1:0-3046 GCA_964523175.1 uncultured Victivallales bacterium
ACAGTTGCTGTTAATCTTGCAATGGCCCTAGCGTTAAAAGGGAAAAAGGTAGGGTTGCTGGATGCTGATATACATGGGCCCAGCATTCCTAAGCTCCTTAACCTGGAAAGTGCTAAAATTAGCGTCTCAAATAATACTATCTTTCCAATTATTTATGATAATATTCTAAAAGTAATGTCCATCGGGTTTTTTTTGGAAAATCGGGATGATGCTGTGATTTGGCGGGGACCTAGAAAATTTGGACTGATTAAACAGTTTTTAAAAGATGTTGATTGGGGAGAACTTGACTATTTAATTTTTGACTTACCGCCTGGAACAGGCGATGAACCTTTGTCTATATGTCAATTGATTGAAAAACCCGATGGGGCGGTAATAGTTACGACACCTCAGAGTATAGCTATTAGCGATGTTAGAAAATCCGTTAATTTTTGCAGGCAGCTTAATTTGCCTATTTTAGGCGTTGTTGAAAATATGAGTGGCTTTGTTTGTCCTAAATGTGGGGAATTGACTCATATTTTTAGTCATGGAGGTGCTAAAAAAATGGCTGATGAAATGGATATTACATTTCTAGGAGATATTCCGCTTGACCCTGAAATAGTAACAAATGGAGATTCAGGTAAACCATTTGTATATTATAATAACAAATCAAACGCTGCAGAAGCGTTTAATAAAATCATCCAGTTAATATTAAATAAAAAAGGAGAAGAAAAGATGAAAATTGCAATTCCAACAATTAATGGTGAACTTTGTATGCATTTTGGCCATTGTGACGTTTTTACCATAATGGATGTAGATCCTAATACCCAAAAGATTTTATCAGTTAAAACTGAAGTTCCACCTGCACATGAGCCGGGTGTACTACCAAAATGGCTTGGCGAGATGAATGTTGATGTTATTATTGCCGGGGGAATGGGGTCACGAGCCCAACAGCTTTTTGCTGCTAATAATGTTAAGGTTGTTGTTGGTGCCTCTGCCGGCAAACCTGAGAATGTTGTAAAATCATATCTGAACAATTCTCTTGTAACCGGTAGTAATGTTTGTGACCATTAAGCGTAATCCAATTAATAATTAGAGCCTGCGCAAAAAGAATTCGTATCAGTCTCTAGGTTCAAGGTACTAGGTTTGAGGTGTAAGGACATTGGAATAAATGTTAAAATCAATTAACGGAATCCAGAAAACTCGGATAAATTTTTGATTTCCTTATACCTTTGGCCACGCCTTCAGCGTGGCAAGCCTTAAATTTATTCCGCTTTTTGCGGAAACTTATATCTGACGTTCCAGAAATATCTTTTCGTGGAATGTCTAATTAACGCTCGATAGAGAAGTTGAATAATATGAAAACTTATTATGAATGTGTACCGTGTTTTCTAAAGCAGACAGTTCATGCGTTGGACATGGTTGATCCGCCCCATCAGGAAGCTATACTTAGAAAGGTTCTGCATTTACTCGGAGATGCTGAACTTTCTCTATCTCCTCCGGAGATGGTGCGGAAGGTATCTGAAGTAATTGAATCGTATAATGGAAAAATTGACTATTACGCTGAAGCAAAGAAAAAATCAAATAAATATATCTTGGAGATGTATGAAGAACTTTCGGGAATAATAAAAAATTCAGTCGATCCGTTTGATACAGCAATGCGTTTGGCGATAGCCGGCAATATTATTGATTTCGGAGCAAAACATGATTTTTCGGATAAACTTATACATGCGGAGATAGAAAAAGCTTTAGCCTCTAAAGAGATCAGTTCCAAACTTTTAAAAGATGAAGTTAAAAAGGCGGAAAAAATTCTTTATATCGGCGATAATGCTGGAGAAATCGTTTTTGACAAACTGTTTTTAAAACTGCTGCCGATTGATAAAATAACTTATGCTGTCAGAGGTGAACCGGTTTTAAATGATGTATTGATGGAAGATGCCCAAATGGTTGGATTAACCAATATGCTGCCGGTAATAAGTAATGGTTCCGCATTTCCGGGAACTGTGCTCAAACACTGTTCTCCAGGATTTAGAAAAACATTTAATAACTCTGATCTGATAATATCTAAAGGACAGGGTAATTATGAAACTATGAGCGACCTTGATCATAATATTATTTTTTTATTAATGATAAAATGTCCGGTAATAGGTCGTGATATTGGGTTTAAAACCGGCAGTTTTGTTGTTAAGCAAAGTGAAAAATGGAATGGGTATGCACCAAGAGAATAAAACAACAGTCATATTTATTAGACATGGAGAAACTGAATGGAATCTTACATATAGGCTGATGGGGCAATTGGACAGTCAATTGACTATAAGAGGTTTAGCTCAGGGTAAGGCGATTGCACAAAGACTCTCAAAAGAACAATTCAGTACTTTGTACAGCAGTGATTTAGGACGGGCTTATTATACGACTGAATTTATTTCGGAGGCAACTAAGAAAAAGATAGTTATTGAAAAAGATCTGCGTGAGATGAATATGGGGATATATCAGGGACTGACAAAACATGAAATGCTGATAAAATATCCTTATGAAATGAGACAGTTTGAAACGCTGGGACAGGCTTACACTTTACCGAAAGCTGAAAATATTCTAGATAAGGATGAAAGAGTAAAGCGTGTAATGAATAAAATAGCTCAAAGACACATTGGGGAAAAAGTTGTTGTTGTTTCACATGGAGGAATTCTTACATCTTTTTTTGAATTTGTATTGGATTTGTCACCGGCAAGTACATGGCGTTTTCAAAGATTTAATGGAAGTTATAATGCATTTAGCTATAAAGAAGGGCTCTGGTCTTTAGTGACCTGGGGAGATATCAGTCACCTTGATAAAATTGGTACTATGGATGATCCAAGCTTACAATTAGGGTTTGCAAAGAAACCGTGAGGTCATAACACCGTGAAGCCGTGAGGTCGTAACACCGTGAAGCCGTGAGGTCGTAATACCGTGAATCCGTGAGGTCGTAACACCGTGAATCCGTGAGGTCGTAACACCGTGAATCCGTGAGGTCGTAACACCGTGAATCCGTGAGGTCGTAACACCGTGAATCCGTGAGGTCGTAACACCGTGA
>CAZGAI010000505.1:0-3014 GCA_964523175.1 uncultured Victivallales bacterium
TATCTTTTAGAGTAAGATATTCGTGTAAGTGAATAGATTTTTTATCTTTTTTATCTTTTTTATCCTGTTTAACACATAAAGTTACTAAAAGAAAAAAAAAAGATAACAGTGAAGTGCGTATAAAAGCTTGTATAAGCGGCGTCTCGCCGCTTATATTGAGCGCAAGAGCCGAGAGAGAGACGACTCTTTTACATTGCTAAAAAACCGTACATGCACACTCTCTTCACTTAATATGTACGCTAAAAGTATAACTATTGATTATGCCCATATTTGCTGCCGGCTGCAGAAAAGTACTCCTTCATACTACAACAAATCATTTCTTTAAAATTGGCAACAAGTTCTTCCAGAGCATCAAGATTGTATTCCTGCTGAGAAACGGAGAGTTTTTTACTAAAACCTGTAAGAATCTCATTATTGTGTGAACTGCCCAGTTCCGAACATTTCTGAGTCAGAATCTCTAATTTTTTAATTGACTGTCTTTCTAATAGATCATCAATAATCGGCAGTACATCAGTTTTAATCTGTGCTAAAAGTTTTTCATCTGTTATTTTTATGGTTTCCTGCTCTTTCACAGTTTTTACTTTTAAGGTTTCATAAGGTAAAAACTTCATGAGTTCCTGTACAAGAATACCTTTTCTTACAGGTTTTTTCAGATAACCGTCACATACTTTCTTAATGGCTATTTCATCTTCTTTCATGGCTGATGCAGTAAGAACGACAATACTAATTTTTCTCAATTTTTCATCAGATTTTAGAATATTAGTGACTTCATGTCCGTTCATTACAGGCATCTTCAAATCCAGCATTATCAGGTCAGGATCATATTTCTTAGCCAATTCTACTGCCTTAACGCCATCTTCAGCTTCAAATATCTCAAAATCATAATCCTCAAAAAAACTTTTTAACAGTTCTCTGTTATATTCTATATCATCAACTATTAGAATTTTTGCTTTTTTGAATACAATAGAGGCAGGATTAACGTCATCAGTTCTGTCTGTTTGAACATCAAGGGCTGTTATTTCAACATTCTTTAGCTTAATATTAAATACTGTTCCTTTACTCTCTTCACTCTCAAGGCTTATTGTGCCGTTCATAGCTTCTATAAGACGTTTTGTTATAGTAAGACCTAATCCGGTGCCTCCATATTTTTCGCTTTTCTGTCCTGATACCTGAGTGAATGAATCAAATATGGTTTTCTGGTCTTTTATAGGTATTCCAATCCCAGAATCTTCTACAGCAATAACAAGATTCAATAGACTTTTGCCAGCTTCGGGGTAACTGTATTTCACAGAAAGCTTAATAAAACCACGTTCTGTAAATTTAATTGAATTCCCCATCAGATTAGTAAGAATCTGGCGCAGGCGCGTTTCATCAAGTAATAATACTTCAGGTATATCCTTTTGTATATCCAATACAAAATCAAGATTTTTTTCTTTTAGCTTTTGAGAAAAGACAAGACCTGTCTCTTTAAAAATAGACTGTATATTAGTCGCCTTATACTGAATTTCCAATTTACCCGCCTCAACCTTAGAGAGGTCAAGTATATCATTAATAAGTCTTAATAAAGAATTTCCACTTGAAAATATAGTACTGAGAAACCTTTTCGATTTTGGATTTTCTTCTTTGTTAAGCAGTATTTCAGAAAAGCCCAAAATAGCATTCATAGGAGTTCTTATCTCATGGCTCATATTGGCAAGGAATTCACTTTTAGCTTTGGTTGCTGCTTCGGCTTTTTTACGGGAAACAGTAAGTTCACTGTTTGCTTCCTGCAATTCTTTCGTCCGTTCAGCAACAATTTTCTCCAATTGCGCATGTTTCTGCCTTAAAGCACGAGTTCTAAGCAAATAAATAATTATAAACAGGATAATAAGTGCAGCAATAGCGGCAGATCTAAACCAGAGAGTACTATAAAAAGGAGGATTTATTATTACAGGAACATCTAATACGATTTTATCTCCTTCCCTAACTTTAAGCTTATAATTTCCAGCAGGGACCTGATTATAATGTGCATAACGCCTGTTTGCTGAGTTTATCCAATCCTTATCGTAACCTTCGAGCATATATGAGTAACGGTTATCATCTACAATACTGTAATCAAGCGGAGCAACTTCAAAAGAAAATTTGTCATTATCATGCCCGAATGATATTTTGTTACTCTCTTTAAGTTCAGCAAGGGTAAATTGAAGAGGTATTTCCTTAAGGTCAGGTTTTACATAAACATTGACTTTAGCTTCTTTATCACTCCAGAGTCCGTCATTATTTGCTCCTTTAATTTTTAAAGTATACATACCTGAAGTAAGACCGGTATATCTTGCCTTTCTTGTGGTTCCTGCATCAAACCATTCTTTATCCCAACCTTCCAAAATGTATTTGTACCTATTTTTTGACGGATTTGTGTAATTTAATGCAGCATATTTAAATTCGAAAAAATTATCATCAGTATCAAGTACAACTTCATCAACTTTTTCAAGAGCGGAATCAGTCTTAATAGGTTTACCCCCTTGTTCAAGTGAGGTCAGGTAAACTGGTGGTTTTAATGAATTATCTTTAAGCTTGTCAGGATAAAAGCTATTCATTCCTTTCATACCACCAAGAAAAATTTCACCATCTTTGGTTTTTATCAAACCTTGAGAAAAAAAAGAATGACTGTCTATTCCATCTTCAGTTGTATAGACTCTTTTGACCTGCTCACTGTCCAGGTCAAACTTAACTACACCACCACTTGTAGCAACCCAAAGGTTTCCAGAATCATCTTCAACAGCTATAAAAGTTATTTTTCCCGGAAAGCCTTCGGTATAGTGTTTGAAGGTTCCCGTTTTTTTATCAAGCTTGTCTAAACCGCTATCAGTGCATGCCCAGATGTTTCCTTTTGAATCCTGATAAACACTCCATACAATATTCGAACTTATGCTGCTTTTATCTTTTGAATTATGTTTATAATGAGTAAACTTTTCTGTAGTTTTATCAAATTTATCCAGACCGCCTCCATGCTGGGCAATCCATATTATATTAGG
>CAZGAI010000506.1:0-3012 GCA_964523175.1 uncultured Victivallales bacterium
AAAAAAAATCAGTTTAGCCTCAAAACAGAGACTAAACTAACAAACTTGGGTTAGGGGATGCGCTTTACTTAGTATTTACGTAGGAATTCACATATTCAGAACGCTGTTTACTGAATGTGTACAACATATTATACAAAAATTCTAAATGACAAGGAGTTCTATTATGTCTATTCGCCTTCTGTGGAATCTCACAATTCTATGCATGCTTTCCTGCTCCTGTGCGTACGCTAGATCAGATGGCACCAACATTCGGTGTACATATACTAACTTGACTAACTTTTCAGGGAATTATATGACGGTGGAAGCTGTAACCAACCCGGGCGATTACACGAAAGCAACAAAGATCCAGGCGTTTAATCGGATACCCGGGCACTGGAAACTATAGACTTTACGAAATGCAGGTAGATAATAGGGGTGTGAATAACTTTGACACAGTTATGAATCCAAACGAGACTTTGGTGTTTAGCGTGTACGGCAGGAACTACTTTGGCGCAGCTCTGCGTACCCGCAACCATCCATACGGCCTTGGTGGACCTAGTGGAACTGGGGGGTGTGTCCAAGATCCAGCATGTGGAACGACCACTGTGAGTATCTTGGGTGGAAGCAAAAATGTAAACTGCTGCAGAATAGCAACTTTTGTTTCACCTAGAATAAAAGACATTAATCAGATAATTAAAGTTAACGTGAGTGATATTCGCTCCTTTTGTTTCGTTCCAAGCATCGAAATAAAGTTAAACAACAATACTAAATATAATCTGCAACTTGTGTCAGATGATAGCAGCCCAACTGTTATGATCCCATCACACAGCAATTTATCAGCAATGAATATGAACTTTGCAGTTACAGCATATAATGCCGATACTGGCAAATATACTTCTACTTGTAAAATGTGGAATGGTAAAGATAAAATTTATACTAATGGAAGTTTTTATAAAAGACTCATAGCAATAGTAGATACGGCTCAGGGGGTGACAGAACAAATAGATGTAGGCCTCTTTGAGTTCAAAAACATAGGCGCGGGACATGAAATTAAGGATCTGAAGGTGACTTACACTCAAGCAAACACCCTCCTAGGGTATACGATAGAACCAACCTATAAAACCACAACTTACTATGACAGATTTATAGGAGATTACTCATCACTATCATGCACATTTGTTGAAGATCTAAATAATATTGCAATGTGTCCAGGCCTCTGGATTAACTCTGATAAAGAGCTTGTATATGTAACTCGGACCCCTTTTACAGGAGAAGAAGCAGAAAAAGCAGCAGAAGGTTATGGCGCAGTCCCCGTTATGAGAGGTAATAGAGTATCCATGTTTCCCGGTATGAGTAGTGCCACTGAGGGTTCTATCACCAGTATGGAATGGCCATATATAATAAGTAGAGAAGAGATAACATCCGAAAGACCTATGTACTGGAACTGGTCACCTGACGGCGGTAAGTCAAGTATGATGCCGCCTGACTCCGTAACTTATGATATAAAGAAGGATAGCGAAGGACACTATACATTGGAGCAGATTAAATGCGGTGGCTTTCCCGCAGCAGCCGTCAAGGATTCTACGCAGCAACAGTCTATTGAATGGTGGAAAAATGCCAAGGTGTTTTTTCGCCCAATCTTTTTTATAATAAATCAGGCTATGGTAAACTGTAGTAAAGTAGATAAAGCAGAATCCGAACTCTACGGTATGTATACAGCGAAAGATGGCACCAAGGTGTTGGTGAACCAATGCTATGGAAGTGGAGCTGTTCTACAAAAAGACAATGTACAGATACAGCCCAACCCGGGACCATTTAACGCTGATGGTAATGCCGCATGGGAAGGAGACGTGATGCCTATGAAATTTTATGGCGTTTTATATGATACACATGATCAACATTTATCATCGGGCCTAACTCGTATTGGTGGTAACTATTTTTTGAATAAAGTTACATATGTACTTATAAAAGATTCCGACACTGGAAAAAACATGCTAATACAGGGGACATGCGATTTCAGTGAGGACAAAATAAATCGACCTGATTCAAAACCTGATAAATTAACACCGACGACCTTAGCATGGTGGAAAAAGGCTAAAATATTAACAAAAGATGAATGACAAATGTATATATTGGCAAGACGAAGTCTAAGCCATTAGAAGATTTAAGCATTAGTATCGGAATTAAAAGAATGAAAGCATTACAGGAAATCTGTGGAAATGGTTCTTCGAAAGAGTTATCAATATTTTTGTCAACATGACTAGAATGGGCCCGATCAACTCGTCGGCGTCTTGTTGTCAAAACTGTTGATAACTCGCTTTTTATTATCCATAATACCTTTCTTCAAATTTTACTGCAAACATATTTTGGGAGGGTCTGGGGTCCTTGATCTCGTATAGCGTATTAATTAACTAGTTGTATATGACAGTTATTTGATTTATTGTCCTTAAACTCCTAATTTCGTGACCGTTAAGCTTGACGGTTACAATTATCAAAAACAGAATAATCAAAACAAAACAGCACAAAATACTAATAGCAGAAAATTTCGGTATTTGTATTTGTTGCTTGTTTTTTGGAATTTAAATTAGAGCATTACGTATAATAAGCAGGCAATCCCCTTTCAGGGGTTCACAATTTCAACCCTCCGGGTTTGCCGGAGGTATATGAGTTATTTGAGGCTGGAAGGAGATTTTTTTCTTTTTTCTGCGCTTATGAGGAGGAACTATGATTTCTGTGAGTGCTTTTTCAGCTTCGGCTGAAAGATTCAGTCCAGGAAGAAGTTCATCTTTGGAAGCTGCATCTATAAAACGTTCAGATTTCTGGCCGAATATCTGACGTCTTAACCACTCAAGCTGCTCCTTAAGGTGGCGAACTTCATCTTTTAAATGCTCATTCTCAGATCTTAAATATGAAGTGGAATTAACAGTGAATGAGTAAAAAGTTTACCGGGAAAAAATCGTTCAACTAAGCCCTGGAGTCCATCAAAACTTTTATGCATATTAACAGATGATTGATACAGGTAAATAGATTGGG
>CAZGAI010000507.1:0-3011 GCA_964523175.1 uncultured Victivallales bacterium
TGACGACGGCGGTGTTGGTACCGGTCTTTTCATTGATGATTTCAAAGTATATATAGGACAGGATGAGCTATTGTTTAATCCTTCTTATAATATTGCAGAAGTCTATAAGATACATGGTTGTTGCTCTTTTCCTGAAACTCTGATTCTAAATCAATCTGATTATGATAAGTTTAATGAAAAAAATGCATACCTTGCAGCAAAGCTATTAACTATTTTTTTAGAACATCCAATTATATTTATGGGATATTCAATAAATGATACTAATATAAAAACTATCTTGCAGGCTATTGCTAAGTGTTTAACAATGGATCAGCTTGAAATATTAAGAAATCGTTTGTTTTTTATTGAATGGAATCAAAAAGATGAAGATGAATTTTCAACACATTCCATTGATTTTTATGATGATAAAATAATTCAAATGATTAGAGTAAAGGTAAACGATTTTACTCAAATTTATAATGCTATTACTAAGTGCCAAAGTAAATATTCACCAAAGGTTTTAAGAAAGTTGAAAGAAGATATTTATGAGCTTGTACTTACCAATGATCCCAAAGGGAAACTAACTGTTGTAGATATTGATGACAATACTAATTTGGATAATATAGATTTTATTGTTGGCGTTGGAATTAAAGGAGAACACTTGGGAAGGTCTGGCTATCGTTCAATCAAAGCAGAGGATTTATATCAAGACATAGTCTTTGATAATAGGAAATTTAATAACGAGTGGATCGTTGAAGATACACTGCCCGAATTATCTAAACATACTGCCGGAAGTATCCCAATATATAAATATCTATCCATTTATGATAAAGAAGTCCCTGAGACTGTTTTTAAAATAAAAAAGAACAAGTTTGAGGACTTTCTTTCAGCGACTATCAAAAATGATAAAATTAGAAATCCTGCAATAGAAAGTGACATACGTGATATACAGCAGAAATATGATTTGAACTCATTACAAAGCATTACTAAATGCTTGCTGCATATAACCAGACTTGATGAATCAAAAATTAATATTGAGCAGTTAAGAGAGCTTTTGGCGCAAATACTATCTACTTATGATAATATTCTTAAAGATAAAACATATAATATAAATACAAATTTAAAAAGAATTATTAAAATATACGATTGGTTAAAGTATTATAAAAATTAAGCACTCTTTAATGCCATTATAAAAAGTAGTTAACTTAATAATTACCGATTATAAAAGTACTGAGTGCTTTAAGATATAATACCTGGTCTATCAGTAATCTGAATAGGGGACTACCTGACCGATCAGTATTATTTGTATACAAATAATTAAAAGGTAATTTAGCAGATTTATCAATAGCTACAAACAAATAATTCCAGAAAAGTAGATATTTTTTTTTGAGTTAATTAATTTTATAAATTTTTGTTATTTTGTAAAATTATTTATATAAATGTAATATATATTATATTTATCCTATCCCCTAATCTACTTAATTCACAATAATAAATAATATCTGTACTTAAAAAGAATTAATTCTCTAATAATTATCTTTTGGCATGCTTATTGCTTATATGTAAAATAGTTTTTAATATTAACAATTTTGCAGAAAGGCAATAGCAATATGGAAAAGAATCCTCCAACAGGCGATGGCAGAAGAATTGGTGAACTAAAGGGACGTTCACAAACTTACAACCCAAGAAATGACCGATGGGTAAAAAGGGACATTTCAACCAGTAGATTTATGGATCAAAAATCAGATCCAAAGCCTTTCAAAGGTGTAAGAAAGGAAAAATGAGAAAATATGAAAACAGCAATAAGTAAAGTTCCATCCAGAAGTATAAATAACACTGTTGTAAGAGAATTGTGGGCTCGCGCTGCCGGAAGATGCCAATTTCATGGTTGTAATCGAATTCTCTATAAATCACCTGTTACTCAGGAAAATGTCAATATATCAGAAAAACACATGTTTACTCATTTTCATCAAAAGGACCTCGAGGGCAAGGCATATACAAAGAAAATCCACAAGAACTAAATAATATTGATAACTTATTGTTAGTGTGTCATGACTGTCATAAATTGATTGATAATGATATAGAAGGAGAAAAATATTCAGCAGCACTGTTGCAGCAATGGAAGCAAGAGCATGAACAGCGAATTGCAATTGTCACAGGTATTGTACCCGATAAAAAAACCAATGTTGTTTTTTTTGGTAGCAATATAGGTGAACAAAAATCTATTTTTAATAAGGCTGATGCTTTTTACTCAATTTTTCCCAATAGATATCCGTTAACAGAAAAGCCTGTTTGCTTATCTATGAAATGGAAAGGTGAAGATATAAATGAGAGTTTTTGGAAGATTGAAGAAGAAAACCTTATAAAAGAATTTAGTGATAAAATTAAGCCTATAGTTGAAGAAAATGACAATACACATTTTTCTCTTTTTGCTCTTGCTGCAATGCCTCTGCTTATAAAATTAGGAAGTTTATTTGTAGACATTGTAAATATTGATATTTTTCAGTTTATAAGAAATCCTAAAGGTTGGAAATGGCAAAATTTTCCTGTAGGTTTTGAATTTTTAGTAAATGAACCGAATATAAAAGAGAATACACCTGTTTTAGTTTTTTCTTTAAGTGGTGAAATTATCAAAGATAGAGTTACTGCTGTATTAGGTAAGAATGTAAGTATCTGGAACGTTACTGTTCCACCAGAGTACAGATATAATGATAACATTAGACATCCAGAGCAATTAGAATTGTTTATCACTAAAACACGAACTCTACTGGAAGTAATCAAAGCTTCAGCAGGGATTAATACACCGCTACATGTTTTTCCTGCAATGTCAGTTTCATGTTCTGTTGAGTTTGGTCGACTGAGAATGTCGAAAGCAGATATGCCATGGGTAATTTATGATCAGAACAATAAAGCAGGGCTTTTTATTAAAACTATCACAATTGGAGAGAATAGAAATGACTAATGAACAAAAAAATATTAGTTACTACTCAGAAGGTATTTGCCTTACTGTAGTAAAAATATTTTGTTATCGT
>CAZGAI010000508.1:0-3004 GCA_964523175.1 uncultured Victivallales bacterium
ATTTATTGCAGCTTCTCATATAGATCCTCCATATATATTAGGTGACGGTAAATCTACAATACAGCAGTTAATAAATTGTTTAAACAGTAATCCCCTTCGTGGGTATGGAAATGAAAATGTCCTTACCATAATAACAGTTGATAGATGACTGAGCATATACTGAAAAGCAAAAAGCTGAACCTTGATAATATTCTAAAAGAAAATGAAAAACTTTATCTTAAAACTACTGCCGACTTGAGCCTGGGAGGAACCTCCGAAGATGTTACTGATATTGTTTATCCTGAAATAAGGATGATTGCTGAACGTACAGCCATGATTATCGGTATGGATGTAATAGGTATTGATTTAATTGCTGAAGACATTTCAAAGCCGTTAAGTACTCAGAATGCCGGCATTATCGAGGTAAATGCTGACCCTGACCTAAGAATGCATATTTGTCCAACAGAGGGTAAATCTAGAAACGTTGTTAAACCGATTCTTGATATGCTGTTTCCTCCTGGTGTTAAGGCTTCTATTCCAGTAGTGGCAGTTACGGGAACAAATGGAAAAACCACTGTTTGTAAACTTATAGCTCACGCATTGAAGTATACTGGGAAAAAAGTCGGTTTGACCAGTACCACTGGTGTTGAAATTGATGGTATATCTATAGCTAAAGGTGACTATAGCGGACCGGCAGGACATGAACTGGTACTGCGTGACGGCACAGTAGATTGTGCGGTTCTTGAAACAGCGCGGGGAGGGATTCTTCGACGGGGTCTTACTTATAGTACATGCGATATAGGTGTTTTCTTAAATGTAGGGGAAGACCATATAGGTAATGATCTCATAGAATCAGTTGGTGACCTTGGTGAATTAAAAGCAACTGTTGTTAGATCGGTAAAGGATACAGGGTTTTCAATATTGAATGCTGATGATGATATTGTGATGAAACATATAAATGAAGCTGGCGGACAAAAAATATTATTTAGTTTAAATCCAAATAATAAACATATTCAAAAGCATATTAAAGATGGAGGCGTAGCTGTTTTAGCTTGTAATGATAAAATAATTTTAAGAAAAAAAGAACACGACAGAATAATAGCAGACATAGTAGAAGTGCCGATTACTTTTAGCGGGACTGCTGACTTTAATATATCAAATACTCTTGCTGCTGTGGGCGTGTTGCATGGTCTGGGTTTAAAAAGAGAACAAATCTATGATGGAATAACTACATTTTACCCAAGCATTAAACTGAATCCAGGACGTATGAATATTTTTGACTTCAATACATTTAAAGTTATTTTGGACTATGGCCATAACAAACATGCCATGGACGCACTTTCTAAAATGCTGACAAAACTTTCCAGCGGCAGAAAAATAGGTATATGTCATGGAAGTGGTAATAGAACAGATGAACTTCTAAAAGAATTTGCCGCTCTCATGGCAGAAGCTTATGATTATGTCATTATTACGGATCTGGATATACGTCATAGAAAACTGGGCGAAACAGCAAATATTGTTCGACAGGGTATATTGGATACAGGGTTTGATGATAAATCAATAGAAATTATCTTAGATGTTCATGAAGCAATTGATAGAGCCTTCAATATGGTTAAAGCCGATGATATAATAGTTATTCAGGTGGATAAAATACAACCTGTTATAGACCAGGTCCTAAGCAAAAAAGATGGTAAGACTTTTATGTGTTCTGGCATATAGTGTGCTTCTTTCCTTTCCCAAATATTGGTATGCAGTAATATCTGCTATTCCCAACATAAAAATCTGGTATGAAAAGTGCTTAAACAAAGAACAGTAAAATTATGAGCAAGACTGAATCCCAAACTAGAAAAGTAATAATTGACCTCAAACCCCAGACTGCTGTGTGGGTTTTTTGCTCCGAAGGAAATAGACGAAATTCTAAAATTAGCAAAACAGTTAGCGGCTTAATATTATGAATATAGATGAACTGAATCTAATTCTTCAGGAAGGTGAAGGATATAATATAGAATTCAAAGAAAATGTTAATAGTGATCTACCTAAAGAAATGACTGCTATGGCTAACTCTTCAGGTGGTAGAATATTAATTGGTATCAATGATTGTAATAAAATTACCGGTACTGCTACAGATAATTCCACTATTTCAAAAATACTGAACTTTGCTGCAGGTTGTGACCCCTCAGTTGATATTAATATTGAGAAGTTAGATAATATGCTTATTGTTAATGTTAAAGAGGGAGTTAATAAGCCTTATCGTTGTTCAAAAGGTTTTTATATCCGAAATGGTGCTAATTCTCAAAAACTGACAACTCGTGAAATAACAGGATTTATTCAAGAGGAAGGTAAAGTACGCTTTGATGAGTTACTGCGTACTGATATAGAGTTTCAAAAGGCTTACAGCCCTGAAGAGTTGAATAAATATTTAGCTTTAGCAGGAATCTCCAAAACAATAGATGATATCTCAATCCTGTCTAACTTAGGTTGTTTACAATTGAAAAATCAACTTCCTATATTGAATAATGCGGGTATCCTGTTTTTTGCAAAAAAACCTATTAATTACCTGTTTCATTCTATAGTAACATGTGCTTTGTATAAGGGGAATGATAAAGTAGTCATTCTTGATAGAAAAGATTTCTCCGATAACATTATAGAAAACATTGAAAACACTATTCTCTTCTTGAAACAACACTTGAATTTAAGGTATGAGATAACCTCACTAAGAAGAAAAGAAATACTTGAGATACCTGAAGTTGCAATTAGAGAAGCTGTTGTTAATGCTGTATGTCATCGTGATTATTTTGAAAAAGGTGCAAATGTCATGGTTGAAATATTTGATGATAGAGTTGTTATCTCAAATCCTGGAGGTCTTCCCAAAGGGCTTACTCCAAAAAAATTTGGCAAAATTAGTATCTCTCGCAACCCGTTAATTGCCTCTCTCTTTCATAGAGGCGGCTACATTGAAAAGATGGGAACGGGAATTGCTAGAATGAGAACTGCCTTAACTGATGCAGGTAATAAAGAACCTCTT
>CAZGAI010000509.1:0-2990 GCA_964523175.1 uncultured Victivallales bacterium
TTACTATTTTGCTGTTTGAGTAAAATTCCAAAATTCAAAACACAAATTTCAAATAAATAACAAAAATAGAAATCACAATGATCGAAACGAAAAAAAAGTAAAATACAATAAACAGATGACAAACAAATATCAGTGGCCCATATTCATCTGTGCATCCGCGGGACTATGCCAGTTAGGCAATAATTTTTGATATTTAAAAATTGAAATTTGGTGCTTATTTGTTATTTTGTTTACGGTACGCATATGAATAATAGTATAAATGTTACAATATAATTTATGATTTGAAACCCGAAACTTGATTAAATATATGATATCTTCTAAAAAATCTTTCCCGGATTAAGAATATTCTTAGGATCGAAAGCAGCTTTGATACCTGCAAAAATATTTAAACCTGTTTCCTTCACTGACTCTCTTAAGTATGGTATTTTGGCATATCCTATACCATGTTCTCCAGATACTTTTCCACCCATTTGACGGGTTTTGTCATAGAGGCATTGGAAGACTTCACTAAGTTTTTTTTTCCATTCAGATTCAGAAAGATCATCTTTAAGCATATAAATATGTAGGTTACCGTCACCGGCATGGCCAAAACTTTTAATTCTTAAGCCGTATTTATTCTGCAATGTAGTAGAGTATTTTACAAAATCTGCTATTTTGTCTCTAGGAACCACCACATCACACTCATCCATAAGGGTAGTTGAGGCTTTAATTGCTTCAAGGAAAGCGCCTCGTGCGTTCCAGATAGACTCCTGACGTTCTACTGAGTCGGAAATAAGGACATCTATTGCTCCATTATCCAGACAGACATGTGCAGCTTTTTCGTAGGCTTCTTCAATCTCTTCTTTTGTGTTACCATCAAATGAAAGCAGGATGTAGGCATCAGAGGAGTTATCAGGAAATTTTTTCCCTAAAAAGCTTTCAGCATCAAGGAGAACACCTCTTTCCATAAATTCCAGGCCGGTTGGGATTATTTTTGATTTGATAATTTTAGGAACGGTTTCGATTCCTTTTTCTAATGTAGGGAAGGGGACAAGCAAGCTTATATTATACTTAGGTACGGGTAAAAGTTTTAAAATGGCTTTCGTTACGATTGCAAGTGTACCTTCAGAACCGGCTATCAGGTCCTTTATACTGTACCCGGAACTAATTTTTACAATTTTTCCGCCAAGCTCTTCCATTTCACCGTTTGGGTAAACAACTTCAAGGCCACGGATATTTTCTCTTGTTACGCCATATTTAAACGCACGCATCCCACCGGCATTCGTATTTATATTTCCACCTATTGTTGCACTTTTCTCTCCTGGATCAGGAGCATAGAAATAGCCGGTGCCATCCAGGTATGCAATAATATCCATCAGTAGTACACCCGGCTCTACAGTAAGCGTAAGGTTATTTTCATCAAGTTCAAGAATTTGGTTCATACCGCACATATTCATCATTATTCCGCCATAAATGGTAACTGCCGATCCGACAAGGCCTGTTCCCTGTCCTCGGGGTGTAACCGGGATATTTTCTTTATGTGCGTATTTCATTATTTGAGAAACTTCTTCTGTTTTACTTACTTCTATCAAGACATCAGGAGGGTAGTGTTTGCCGGCTAGTTCATCATGGCTAAAATCTTCACTTATACTGTTTCCTGTATAAACATGATCTTTGCCTAAAACTGATATGAGAAAATCGATATCTTCTTTAACTATTTTTTTATAGGTCTGTTTGTGGTTCATTATAGTGGTCCCTTTGTTTTTATATTATCAATCAGTTTGGGGAGGATTTCATAAACATCACCGACCATAGCGTAGTGTGATACACCAAATATCGGAGCATTTTCATCTTTATTGATTGATATTATAATATCTGAACCGTTCATTCCGGCAACGAACTGTATAGCGCCTGAGACGCCGCAAGTAATAATAAGTTTCGGTTTTACTGTTCTACCACTTAGTCCAATCTGTGATCTTGGGTTAGCCCAGCCTGCTTCTATCAATGGACGGGTTGATGCTGCCTGACCACCCAGCAGATCAGCCAGTTCATTAACCAGTTTGAGATCTTCTTCTTTTTTAAATGCGCGTCCGGCAACAACAATAACTTCTGCATCTTCAATATTAACTGTTTTTTCTTTCTGTTTTATTTTAAGTACTTTTATTTTAGAATAGAGTTTTTTTGAATCTATATTGCATATGGAAATTTTGCCTGTCGGTATTTCTGTTTTATCAGGTGGAGAAAATATTTTATACCTGACAGTTGCAAACTGTGGACGATGGTTTGGAGTAAGGATATGTGCCATAATATTGCCACCGAAAGCAGGCCTAACCTGATCTAAATCAGTATTGTCCTGTACATCAAGAATTGTACAGTCAGCTGTCAGTCCGGTCCTAAAACGAGCTGCAGTTCTAGGGGCTAAGGAACGGCCGATATTAGTACCGCCAACCAAGACTATGGAAGGCTTTGTTTTATTAATAAAATCTTCAAAAACAGCAGTAAAGGGTTCTATCCTGAAATCTTTAAGTTCCGGTTTGTCATAAACAAAGACTTCGTCAGGGTTCAATTGCAGAAGTTCTGCAGCTTTATTTTTTATATTATAGCCAGCAAACAGGCAATAAACAGGATGGTTAATTTTTGCTCCCATTTTTTTAGCTTTGCCAATCAGTTCATATGTTACAGGATGAATCTTTCCCTCAAAATGGTCTACATAAACGGCGATTCCCTTCCATAACGATTTATCTATCTGTTTTTTTTCTTCTTCTACAAGCAGAAATGCGCCTTTGGGGCCTTGTTTAACACATAGGTTGCACATTTTACATGCCGCGTTAATCTGTAGTGAACCGTCAATTTCTTCGATGGCATCAAATGGACATAATTTTATAGCTTCTTTTATATTTGAAATCTTTTCCTGATTTATTAATATTTTAGACATAACTCTCCTTTTTTATCCACTAATTTCACTAATGGCACAAATTATTAAAGAACTAAACGTTTATAAGATAAACTTT
>CAZGAI010000510.1:0-2989 GCA_964523175.1 uncultured Victivallales bacterium
GAATCAATTTTCCGAGTTTTCAAGTTCAGTAAAGAAGACTTAGTAAAAAAAAATCAAAGTAAACTTAGCTCATTTTTTGGATAACTTTTCATTTAAACTCTCCGCTTCCATATATTTTAAAATTAGGCAGAGATTTATAAACTTATCTTATCCTACTCGATTACATGAATCAAAGTTGGTTCTTCAGCGTTTTAATCAAAAGATATTGAGATCAATGTCAAATATCACTTAAATTAACCTATAGCGAAAATTTACAAGGTATTTTGAAGTTACTGCGAATGAGTTTTGCTGAATTATTACACTTTCTATTTGAACTATTTCGGTCATTTCTAAAAGCACGATAAGTCATAGTTCCAGATAAACCTACTTGATTTTAAATTTATTCTTTTTTGCTGTAGCATCTGCATAATCCGAGCTTAGCAACAAATCAGCTTACTTAGTTCTATTTTTAATATTTCCAGGTATTGCTTTTTGAAATTTTTACTGTCGGTTTCAACACATACTGCAACTGTTTTTTGCTGACAAGCCGGTAAATATTAATGGCTCAGAGCATTGTCATTTTTCGTTTACTGTAAATTTGGCAAATTTTGTATCAATAGAATTTGTGCCGATAAATACTTTAAAATCGCCAGGTTCAATGACTTTTTTCATATCCTGGTTAAGAATTTCCATATTTGACGGTTTGATTACAAAGGAAATCTCTTTTGTTTCTCCTGGGTTTAATGTTACCTGTTTAAATCCTATCAATTTTTTAACTGGTTGTGTGATACTCGCAAAAAGATCCTGTATATATAGTTGCACAGTTTCTTTTCCTTGTATTTTTCCTATATTTGTTATGTTGACGGATGCAGTAAGTGTCTCACCAGATTTAAGATTTTTTTTATTCAGTTTAATATCAGAATATCTAAAAGTAGTATAGCTGAGTCCATAACCAAATGGATATAACGGGGTGTTTGGTATGTCGAGATATTTTGAAACAAAATGATTATCATCACCTATGTGAGGTCTTCCTGTCTGCCTGTGATTATAAAAAATGGGAATTTGACCAACAGAATGAGGAAATGTAACTGTGAGTTTTCCTGAAGGATTGTAATCACCGAAAAGAACATCGGCAATCGCATTTCCGGCCTCAATGCCAAGGAACCATGTTTCCAGTATTGCCGGAATATTATCGTTTGTCCAGTTAATTGTTAGAGGTCTTCCGTTCATTAAAACTGCTACGATTGGTTTTCCTGTTTTTTTAAGTTCTTTTAAAAGTTGTATTTGTACGCCGGGAAGGTCAATATCTGCCCTGGAATGTGCTTCTGCCGACATATCTTCGGCTTCACCTATTGCTGCAATTATTACGTCAGCTTTTTTTGCTGCATCAACTGCCTCCTTGAATAGTTTAGTGCTGCTTGTATTGATTTCGCACCCTTTTGAATATAGAATTGTTGTCTTTGGGGATACTGTTTTTATTCCCTGCATAATTGTAATTACATCTTTTTTATTTCCTCTTGCGCACCAGGGGCCGAGAAGGTCTTTTTGGTTATCAGCCAGAGGGCCGATTAAAGCTATTGTTTTGATGTTTTTGTTCAGAGGTAGCAGGTTATCTTTATTTTTCAGGAGGACCATAGATTTTCTTGCAATATCTCTTGCAGCGTCCCGATGTTCTTTCGTAAGAACAAGTGCTTTCCCTCGCTCTTCATTGAAGTATATAAAAGGATTATCAAACAAACCAACATCAAACTTTGCCTTTAAAACTCTTCTCACCGCTTTATCAATCTGTTTCATAGTAATTTGTTTGTTTTTTAACAGCTTTGCCAGTTCCTGTTGGTAAACATCACTTACCATGTCCATATCGAGTCCGGCGTCTAATGCAAGCTTAGCGGCCTGATACCTGTTTTTAGCATAACCATGAGGAATCATTTCTGCTACAGAATTCCAATCTGAAACAACAAATCCCTTGAAACCGAGCCTGTCTCTTAGTACAGTATTAAGAAGTTTTTTGTTTCCGGTCATAGGAATACCGTTAACATCGTTAAACGAGGACATAATGCTTCCGACACCTGCATCTATAGCAGCTTGAAACGGAGGCATGTATATTTCCCATAAAGTCCTGATAGACATATCAACATTATTATAATCTCTGCCAGCCATAGCAGCACCGTATGCAATATAATGCTTTGCACAGGCTAAAACAGTGCTGAAATGTGCTGTGTTGTCTCCCTGAAAACCTTTGATCTGAGCTTTAGCCACTGCTGCACCCAGAAATGGGTCTTCACCTGCACCTTCCACTATTCTTCCCCAGCGCGGATCTCTGGCTATATCAACCATCGGTGCAAATGTCCACTGTATACCTGACGCACTTGCTTCAACGGCTGCAATTTTGGCGGCTTTTTCTATTGCATCCATATCCCAGCTGGAAGCCATTGCAAGGGGTACCGGAAATATTGTTTTATATCCGTGAACAACATCCAGACCAAAAATAAGCGGTATGCCCAGTCTCGATTGTTTTACAGCAATATGCTGCATTTTTCTTATGTTTTTTATACCGATAACGTTCAGCAGGGAACCGACTTTGCCTTTCTTGATTTCGGTTTCAATATCTATTATTTTACCCTCAGGACCTGTAGGTTCTGTGCCTGAATATTGGACCAGTTGTCCAATTTTTTCATCGAGTGTCATTTGATTAAGCAAAGATTCAATTTTGGAACTATTCTTATATGGTTTGATAGTTGTACCTGCACCAATTAGAATACAAGCAGAGGAAAATATCAGAAAAATAGAGAATAGGGCTTTTACAAACATATCAATTCCTTGCTAATTATGTTATGATTAATTATTATAATAGTTCATTAAAAGTATACACCTAAATATAGATGAATCCTCTTATGATATATAATTATTTTTGAAAAAATATTTAATACCTTAAAGATCTATTATTTTAGAATAAGTCCTTTTCTTAAATGTCCATAGTAATTATATAAAAGTAATACTCATTTTACTC
>CAZGAI010000511.1:0-2978 GCA_964523175.1 uncultured Victivallales bacterium
TTCGCTTCGATTAATCAACTAGTCACTATTAATATTTGCTTTGCTTCAACTAATAATTAATTAATTGTTTCAATTAATTAAATATCAAAAAGCTTAATTTCAATCAACATATTAATCAATTTGTCAACTAGTCATTCAAAATTTCTACTAGTTGTAGATTCAATTTCTATCTCAACTGTTTTCATCTTGTCGCTCATAATTTAAACCTCAATGCAAAAATTCATATTTGTTCTTACATCATTCTCGTTTTCCATAGGATAGCCAATTTGGTTTCCAACAATCTTAGTGTTTCCCAGATTAAATGTGTTTGAATAATGTGTATGTCCGTATATCCAATAATCTATGTTATAATTATTTAGAATATCAGAAACATTTGAAATGAAATAAGGTTGTAGATTACTGTTGTAGTGTTTTTGGTTTGAACATTGTTTATCAATACCAAAATGAGTTACAATTACGATTTTTCCTTTATGTTCTTTTTCGAGTTCTGATTTAATATATTTGACTGATTTATTAAACAAGCTCATGCATTTCATAGCAGAATTTTTTTTGTTTTCTTTACTAAACCTGATTTGATAAAAGTCTGAAATATCAGCCTGAGCTATATATGCATTATTTTCCTGAAGAGAAACATTTCCTCCTGTTTCATAAGAAAAATCGCTCCAAAGCGTGCATCCGATGAATTTAATTCCGGCTATGACGCAACTCTGGTTTTCTAGTAGATAGAGATATTTACTTTCAGTGGCTCTTTTATGAGCATATTCTAAAGCATTTTCATAATTAGATCTATAAAAATCATGATTACCCAAAACAGCTACTACAGGCTTTTTGATTTTGTTAGAATAATTAATAAGAAAATCCATGCTTTCCTTAATCGGGCATGCAATATCACCTGCAAAGACTACTACATCACAATCATACAATGGAATATCAACCTTCCAGAACTCCCTGTGCAGATCAGAAAGAATAGTTATTTTCATGTTTAAATAAATTCCAAATTAAATTATTAATTATTAATAAGTCCAAAAGTTAAAAATAAGTACAATATAAACCCTAAATTATAATTTTAATTCATACTATTACCTGCTAGATATTTGAATTGTGCTACTTGAATTACTATTATTAAATTGTTTATACTTGTTTATTGGACAAAGGAGATTGAATCATGTTAGATGAAAAATGGTGTTCTGCGAAAGAAATAGCTGCATATCTTGGCATAAAACAGGACACTTTATATAAATGGATTGACAGAGGCAAAGGTATACCTGCACATAAAGTAGGCAAACTCTGGAAATTTAAAGTCAATGAAGTGGATAATTGGGTAAAAGGGAAACAATAATATTAAACAGGGCAGCGCTTATGTAAAATATAAAGTAGATGTTTTCTGTAAAAATGAAGAGTCTCAAAAAGGAGAAATTATTTTTGATACAATTGTTACCTTTGTAAATAT
The DNA here is from genome assembly GCA_964523175.1 of uncultured Victivallales bacterium. Classification (GTDB taxonomy): domain Bacteria; phylum Verrucomicrobiota; class Lentisphaeria; order Victivallales; family GWF2-38-69. Next base: position 1,451 of record CAZGAI010000511.1, read on the forward strand.
TTATTATTTCAACATTAGTTTTCAAGTAACAAATGGATATTTAAAATATATTAATAGTTTTATTATAAACAGTTTATAAACTCGATAAATGAGTTAGAATTATGAGATCATATATTATTACCGGCGCCCCTGGAGCGGGAAAGACAGAAGTTATTGAGGAACTATCCAGGAGAGGTTTCATAGGACTGGAAGAAATTCCAAGAAAACTTCTACAGGACAAAACTGCGGAAAAACTTGGAATTTCGCCATTTAAGGATTTGAAAAAGTTTGCTGATATTGTTTTTGAAAAAATGTATGAACAGTACATTGATACAAGAAAACGTTTTTTAAAATCTTCAAATGAGGCGCAGGGTTCTGATTAGATATACATAAAAGCCGACGGCAAAGAGTGTTCAAACCACCTTCAAAAAGAAACAGTCTGTTTCTTTGACAGGGGTATTCCTGATGTTTTCGCATATTTGGAAAACTCCAATATTCCTATTCCTGAAGAATATTATACAAAACTAAATAACTGTAACTTTGAGAAAAAAGTATTTATCTGCTCTCCCTGGCCCGAAATATATACTTCTGATTCCATACGTCCTTATCCATTCGAAGACACATTAAAACTGCACAGTCAGATTGCTTCAATATATAAAAAACTTGGTTTTAACTTAGTAGAAATACCAAAGCTGCCTGTTGTGCAAAGAGCTGATTTTATATTATCCAGTATATAACATGGTTTATTCCATTGTGCCTTTTTCATCAACAATCTTCACTATAAAATATCTTATCTTATCATTGAGATAAGTCTTAATTTTGACCCACACAATATCATTATTTTTTGGGGAAATAATTCGGCAAAAAACTTTTCCAGAAGAAGTAGTAGACTTATAAAGGTTATCAAAAATGCTAATATCATCAACAAAAATAATATTCCTAAATGCATTTCTATTCTCTATCAGTTCCTGGTTTTTTATTCCGGTTATATCAGAAAAAGCGTCATTAATATAAATGACACTATCTAACTTACCATATTTATCTGTTTTACCATAAAATACAGCATCGTCCAACATGTTTAATGCCATATCCAATCTTTTTTTTTCTTTTATAGAACCAGTTTTATTCGTAATATCAGAAAAAATACCAATTAATCCACATATTTTTTTTTGATTATCAAGAATAGGATATTTTGAAATTAGGCCATATTTAGTCTTTCTACTCCCTGGGATAAAACCTCTATTATTTATTAATTCATCACCGCATTTAATAACTTTTTCATCTTCTAAATAATTCTTTTCAGCCTCCTCCTTAGAAAAGAATGTTTTATCAGAACTACCTATAGTAAAGATGGACATTTCAAGACCAACGTTTTTCATAAAAGCATCATTTACAAGTAAATATTTTTGTTGCATATCTTTTATATACATGGGAGTTTGTATTGATGAAAGGATTGCATTAGTCAGCACTGTATTATTTTCAATTCTATTTTTAATCAGGTCAAGAACTATTTGAAAATTATCAAACTCATCAATATATCTATCCATCA
>CAZGAI010000512.1:0-2971 GCA_964523175.1 uncultured Victivallales bacterium
TTTGAGATTGTATAAAAACCCGGAGCAGATAAAGTTCTGTTTATAAAAAGATAAAAGTACCTGTGGAATTATTTTATTTCACAGGTACTTATTTTGTAATGAAGATATCAGTTCCGGTTTACTTTCGTTGGAAAACCTTAGATTGACTTGAATATTTTGATAGTGAGAATAAAATTATTACCGCTCTATCAGCAGGAATAAAATTACGAATATGGTATGATTGTGATGCACTCTAGTAAAGCGTATAAATTATTAAGAAAAATTCTTATAAGAATATTAATATGTATTATTATAGCTATTGTTTTGTTTATAGTTATTATTGGTCCATGGCCCGCTGATAATTCCCATTATTCTAATAAATCATACACAAAAAATACACTTGAAGAAATAAAAAAATCTCATTGTCTGACAAGTAATAATTCTCAGCTCTTTGCAGGTGTTGATGAAATCGATATTACTCCACCAATTGGTCATAAACTTGCAGGTTACATGGGCAGAAAACCTATGGATAGTAAAGGCTTGCATTCAAATTGTTTTGCCCGTGCTTTAACGCTAAAATCAGGCAAAGTAAAAATAACCATTCTTACAGTAGATGTCCTTCTTCTTTCGGGAAACATTAGAAAAAAAATCATAGCTAAAACCGGCCTTAGCCCTGATGAAATTTATTTTACGGCAACTCATAGCCATTCCGGGCCCGGATCATTTGTTGATGATTTACTTTTTGAATTTGTTACAGGAAAATACGATAGCGAATATGCAGAAAAGTTTGCGACGCAAATTGCAGATGTAATTATTAACTCAAGAAAAAATTTAAGCCCTGTTGCTTTTGAATCATTACAGTTTAATGTCCCCAGAAAGATAGCTAATAGAATTGCTGATAGCTTACCTCCTTATCAGAAACTGAGTGCATTGGCTTTTTATAATATTTCCCAAAATAGCCTTAATAGTGAAATTAATATAAAAGGTCAAGTGCCTTTTGCTGTTTTGGTCTCTTTTTCAGCGCATCCGACCATATTAACTAATCATAATAAGTTGATATCTTCTGAATATCCAGGGGCAATTGTTAGTGAATTAAAACGTATTACGGGTGCCAGACATGTTCTTTTTGCCGCCGGTGCGGTTGGTGATTCAGCACCTATTTCCGGACGTTCAATAAAACAAATGGAAACTTATGGGCATGACTTAGCAAATGCTGTTGCGAAACAATTACCAAAAGGAAAATTATATTCAAAGCCTGATGTTAAAAGTTTATATCTAAAAATTAAACTCCCTTCGGTAAGGCTTAACATAAACAGCTATCTTTCTTTTAGCCCTTTTGTCTCGTATTTTATAGGAGATAGATATACCTATCTGTCTTTTCTTAAAATTGCCAATATGATTATGATTGGAGTTCCCTGCGATTATTCAGGTGCACTGGTAACAGCACTTGAAAAGAAAATAGGCAATAACTTAGAAATTTTAGTTACAAGTTTTAATGGAGACTATAAAGGTTATTTAGTTACCAACTACGAGTATTCTGAATTTGATGAATATGAAACTAGAGGAATGAATTTCTTTGGCCCATGGGGAGGAGATTATATCAATCATATTATAGGAAAAGTAATAAATACAAAATTATCACACTGATTTCTGAGCGTATTATTTTGAAACTGCCCTACAACCCTAACAGCAAACAATATCCATTCCCTGCTGAGCAAGCTCAGCGTAATTAACTCCTATTGACTTAAAATAACTATGCCTGCTGTGCTCCATATAGTGCAGATAAACTGTATTATTAACGATCCCCTGCACATCACATTCATAATCCCTAACTTCAAACTCCATCTTAAACCTAAATGCCCGCCTTTTCTTAATGTTAGAAACAATTGATAAGAATTATTGATTTTTACAGTTCAATTCATATGAAATCCAGTATAAGTATTTATTTTTATAACTCAATGTTCGTCTTTTATAGTTGATGCTTTTCAAAAATATTGAATGTCATAGTGTATAGTTCGATGGTAAAAAATATTATTATGGAGGTACTATGATATGAATAGAATTTATCACAAAAGTTTACTGTTTTATAGATGTCGAATATAATAATCCTCTGTTTAAGAGAGACTAATTCAAACGATGCACCCTAATTTACACTCCACCATTGAAACACAAATCAATTATTGTTATAATGTTATATATGAGTCGGATCTTAAGTTTAATATATCAATAAGTATTACATGAGATTAATATGAAAATAAGGTATCCATACTATAGTAAATTTATCCATGACACAGTTTTTTAATATTAGATAAGATTGGCAAATAAATTAAATATGAACATTAAAATGAATAAATATCAAGAAGTTTTTAAATTAACGATACATAAGCCAAGAAATTTTAAAAATGATCTGCTTTCAGGTATAACAGTTGCTTTAGCTTTGGTTCCCGAGGCTGTAGCTTTTTCTTTTGTGGCTCATGTTGATCCCAGCGTGGGACTTTATGCTGCAGTTATGATGGGGTTGATAACAGCTATTATTGGTGGACGACCTGGTATGATTTCTGGCGCAACAGGATCTGTCGCAATTATTTTTGCTGCACTTGTAGTTCAACAATTACAGTTGGGCTGTAGCCCACAACAAGCTTTGGGATTTCTATTTTCCGCCGTTATATTAATGGGTCTATTTCAACTAATCTTTGGATTGCTAAGACTTGGTAAATATATAAGACTGGTTCCTCATCCAGTTATGTTAGGTTTTGTTAACGGTCTGGCTATTATTATATTTATGTCTCAGTTTGAACTATTTTACGTAGGAGGCAGTGAACATGGGCACTTAATATCCGGTCTCCAGTTAGTGGTTATGTGCACATTGATTATAATGACGATGATAATCAGCCATTTTTTGCCCAAACTTACTACTGCAATTCCTTCAACTTTAGTAGCTATTATCGTTGTCACCATTATTTCCTTCTTTATGAATAAATACGGTATCGTT
>CAZGAI010000513.1:0-2966 GCA_964523175.1 uncultured Victivallales bacterium
TTAATGATAATTTTGAAAAACTGAAAACAGTGTTTTGAAATGATTTGAGTATAGCTCTTTTTTATTATCATTAAAAAAATTATTTAACGTAGGAAACATATCGTCAATTAATAAAACATTTCTTATTGGTGAAATATAAGTTTCAGTTATAATATCCCCATAACTACTCATTACATAATCCCTTTATATCAATAACAAAGTTTGCACCAGAAAGAAGTTTAAAGCGATCTTCTGTAGCATATTCTATTTGATGTCTACCTCTAGCTAGGTTTGCTTTGCACAGATATAACCCTACCCCTCTACCTCTTAACCTTCTGGTGAAAAATATTTGAAATACTCTGTCAAGATCTTCCTCGTCAATACCCGGACCATTATCTGAAATTACAATTTTATCATCAATTACATCTAATTGAATTTTTCGCTCTTTATTTTGTTGAGAAACCCAATAACGTGAATTATTAATTAAATTTAAAAAAACCGGATAAATACGGGAGCGATATTCTTCAAAGTTAATTTTTTTGAAATTATCAGAGACAATAAATTCAATTTTATTTTCTTCAAAAGCTTTTCCAAAAAAATCTAAAATATATGAAGCAAGACTTTCTCCTGTAATTTTATCTCTGCTTTTTGAGCGACCTGATAACTTTAAAGGACTTAAAAACCTCAACCTTTCCATCAACTCTGTATGTGCATCAAAGGCTATTTGAAACGGCTTGGATTCCTGTACACTTCTTGGCAAATCTCTTAATTGATTACCAATCGTATAATCCAAACGTTCTAATTCATGCGCTACCAGTTCAACAGTTATTCCCAATTGTGCCAAACCAGTATAATCTTCCATATCTGTTTCTAACTCATCCACTTTATCACTATTCCATTGAGTAGCACTGTCGATATCAATTCCTTTCGCCAGTTGGTTTAATGATCTTATATATGGGTCATAGTATTCACTGAATTGTAAGTACAATTTATCGTGCGTTTCATCAAATTCTTCTAATACACAAGCAAGAGTTGAACGTCCATTTGCCAGATCATCAATCAATGGCAGAGTTTGTAAATCAAATACTTTATTATCTTGTAATATTGATTCCTCAAATTTCTTTCTTTCACTATCTAATAGACCAACAATGCTTTTTTTCCAGATACGCAATTGATCATGAAGGTATTTTGCATGTCTTCGTAGTGATGATTTAGCGACTTCTTCAGGAGATCGAGGCTGTACCTTTTCTAATGCTTCTTTTATTTCACTAAATTTGTTGTCTAATAATTTTGAGAATTCTTCAAAATTTCTCTTATACTTAAAGTAGTTCTCTTCAAGAACACCTAAATTTTTAGGTCTTGGCGGAAGCCTTAATTGTGTTTTTTCCTGTTTTAAGTCTTCCAGTTTTGAATGTAAAATAACAAGATTGTCACTATCTAATATATTTATTGCTTCATCTATATCATGTGAAATATTTTTAGCTTTTTCATAGTTTTGATTTAAACAGTCTTTGTTACCCTGTAAAGTTCGCCTAAATAATGAACGATTATTTCTCTTTAGCTCTTTTGCAGCTTCTTCTGTCTTCTGCTTATTTAATCTTTGAATAAGTGGAATTTTTTCATTTCTTAATTCAGATTTTCTACCAAAGTATCTATCAGCTACCTTTGTAAGCAAGCCTTCAACGATTAACTTAAATGCATTTCTAGCCCTATTATCAATAATGCCTTCACGGACAGCTTTGTCTTTTAAATTTGGATTATTTCCTCTTGTAATTGCGACTCTCCCAAACAAACGTCTATTTGACCAGAAATGACGACCTGCACTTGTAGAGCGTCTATATTCTATTTCAAAGAAATCATTGTCATGTCGTCCGTATGGAAGAACTCTAAGATTATCACGGTATACCCCTAATCCTGAATATGTAGCAGATTGCTCTAAGATTGACGCATGTTCTTCAGGTGTATGTGTTGAACTATTAATCTCACCTTCATATGTTCCAATTACTAAATTAAACGGTCCAACCATATCTCTTCTAGATTTTACTGTCTGTATTTGAGATGGAGGTATTTCAATTTCTCCTAAATTTTCTCCGAAAGCTTTAACTGTACCTCTAAAGATTCCACGGCCATCAAAACTACCATCAATATAATGTTCAAGGTTGTGTAAGTCCTTTAAATCAAATTGTGTTTCTTTTGATAAAAAGTCAGAACATCTATCATTATCCCATGTAACTACTTTATAATCGAATGAATCTGCTTTAAACTTATCTCTATCATAGAATGGATCATAAAATCCAGATAAAGTTTTGAAAAACCTATCCTTGACGCTTAGATTTAAATCATCAGTAGAAGTTATATTAGAGTCGAGTAATGCCAGTAGTTCAAAATTAATATTTGAAACAAAAAGAGCTGTTCCATTTGGAGTATCTCCATTCCAAACAGACCAATTTTTTAAATGTTTTTCAGAAAAAACTGTTTCAATAATAGTACTTGCAATTTCTTTTGAAGTAGTAGTTCTTAGACCTTGTTCTTTTTCTAGATTATCAAACATATCCCATGCTAATTTAACTCTTTCATCACGAAATTTATCATTACTACTCGGCCAAATATTTCCCATAATAGAATCAAACATTTGTGGGAGTAGTTCAATCAATTCATTGTTTTTATCAAATTCAACTAGAGGTAATTTGATATCACCAAGCATAAGATATGGATTTTCAAATATTCGCCAGTCAATAAGTGCTGCAATAAACTTTTGATTGTTTCGCTTTGATACCAATAATAAAAAAGATCCGATAGCACCTGATGACAATCTCCCAATACCTTTTTGTCCCTGCCTTGGTCTTTCAGATAAACCGTTTTTATCTGACTCAGGAATATAATCATTTTTGAGCTTAGAATCTGTCCCAACAACGAGCCATTTACTTTGAAATTCATCTTTGCTCATTCCATGCCCATCATCTAATATTGCTGCAACAGGAATCTCA
>CAZGAI010000514.1:0-2959 GCA_964523175.1 uncultured Victivallales bacterium
ATTAGATAAATTAAAAATAAATAAATTTATTTGTGTTTGTGTTTAAGGAATTTTAAGCGATTAAATCATACTCAGTGAGTTTCCTGTAATATCTTTTATAATTGTATTAAAGCATTGAATTTTACGGTTTAAGTTATCTTTTAGTTAAACTTCTTTTGGCTCATGCATGCTGTCTATTCATGCTAAAACAAGAATCATTTTATATGTAAAGGAAAACTATGATTAAAAATTATAAAATTGCGGTTATATCATTATTTATAATGTCACTATCAATAAGTTCTCTATTATCAGCAGAGACTCAAGAAAGTCAAGAGATAAATTTTCCTGAAGGTTACACTAATATTACAGAAGATTTGTATGAAAAAGATAAATTCCCTTATGGAATACCATATAATGCAGAAGAGCTAGTATTGCTACCAAGCGGAGACTATGATAATAAGTTTTATATTGGAGAGTTGGAAGTATTGGAAAAAATTAATGATAACTTATATATGGTTAAACCATATATAAGCCGTATCAAGAGGTTCAAAAACTGGCGTGACAATTTTTTTGCCTATAAATCCGGTTATAGTGACCCTGTCTGCTATCTGTTTATCCCCTACAAAGTTCCTGATATTATTGGAAAGTATTTATTTTCAGATAACTCCAACCAGATAAGTATATATTCAATAGAAAATATGACAGATGAAGATAAAGAGATTAAGGATGTTGAAAAGAGAAAAAATGTTCCTGAATTTACTATGTTCTTTAAATATAATGGTTATTTAAATGTGGATGATAAAGAATATCCATATCAGGAAAAACCTGAAACTGCAGAAAAATCTGTCCCTCCCAGTTCACTAGACGAAGAAGAAAAAAACTCGTCGGATAAAGATGGAAGCTTTTTCAGTTTTCTGAACTTCTTCGGTTCCAGTTCGCCTGATGAAGAAAAAAAATTGCAGGATACTGGAAAAAATCAGCAGACTGAAAACTGAGCCGCACAAGCCAGCGGAACCTGAACTAAAAAAACTGAAGTATGATAAGTTAAGTTGGCGGACCATCCATAAGGTTAACCTCTACATCCATAGAGCTGAAATTTACAGGGGGGCCAAATTTAGTGTACACAGCAACATCTGATGCATCACGACCATAGGCAATTGTTACACGCCCTCCTCGCGGTGAAGATAGAGTTGGATCAAAAGTATACCATCTATCTCCTACGTATGCATCAAACCAAGCGTGCAAATCCATAGGTTCTAGTTCATGCAGATAACCTACAACCATTCTGGCAGGGATACTAATAGCACGACATAAAGCAATGCATAGATGAGCAAGATCACGGCATACACCATATCCCTGCTGTTTAACTTCTACAGCTGACATGGACATATAACTTGAACCCGGAGCATACTGTACAGTACTTTGAACCCACTCAAGAATGGAAGCAACCTGGTCGTATCCATCCCTTGCATCACCGATAATTTCAATAGCTAACTGTCCGAGTCTATCTGATTCACAATACCTACTTGGAAGAAGAAAAGGAATTATATTATTCGGAAGATTCTGTATTTCTATGAAAGGAGCACCATAACCTAAATCAATATTTTCAGTAGTTTTGACTAATGAAGAACTACTGATAAAAAACTCACCTTCAGGAGCAGTAAGGCGTTGACATAGATTCCCAAAGCTATCAGTATATTCTAATATCTGTACTTTTGGTTCTATTGAGTAATCTTCTCGTGTAACCCACTGCCGTAAATCATTTCTAGGCCGCAGCATTAAAATGAATGGTGAAGGGGTACTTAATTCAAAATGTAAGTGGCATGATGTATACAACCACATAAAATTTAGTCCTTCTGTTTTTCATAAGCCAAATCAGAACTTGTTTTAATATTCCATCTTAACATGTAAATAACTAGTTCAAATACTTTTATTTATTAAAATCACTAAGTCTTTAATTTTCAGGCTTGTACATGTATATTGGATACTGTCGAATTCAACTGTTATTTTACATATTTTCAACTAATAAAATGCTATACAGTGGAGGTCTCATGAATATTTTAGTCTGCATAAAACAAGTTCCGGGAACATCCGATGTTGAAGTTGATGAAGAAACAGGTGTGCTAAAAAGAGAAGGCGTCGAATCCAAAATGAACCCTTTTGATCTTTATGCTCTTGAGACAGCGGTTCGCATCAAAGAATCCAACCACGCAAATGTATCTGTAATAACCATGGGACCGCCGCAGGCTGCTGTTATTATTAAAGAAGCCTTTATGATGGGGGCTGATTCAGGAGCAATAGTTTCAGACAGAAAATTCGCGGGTTCTGATGTCTTAGCTACAGCCTATACTTTATCTCAGGGCATTACAAAAATGAGTATCCCCGACTTAATCATCTGCGGTAAACAGACTACTGACGGTGATACTGCACAGGTGGGTCCGGAAATAGCTGAATTCCTTGACATTCCCCATGTAGCTTATGTTAATAAAATCATAGAAACGAGAACCAGGTCAATTATAGTCGAAATGGAAATGGACAATACTATTGAAATTGTCGAAATAAAATACCCCTGCCTCATTACTGTAGACAAAGATATCGGGCAGCCCAGACTACCTTCCTTTAGACTAAAACTTGCAACTAAAAATAGGAATATTCCTGTTTATAGTTTAAATGATTTTTCCGATTCTGATGAAGAACAGTATGGCCTGAACGGTTCACCTACACAGGTTTTAAAAATATTCCCGCCGGAACAAAATACTGATCATGAAGTTTGGAAAGGAACCGGTAGCAAGTTAGCTAACCGTTTATCTGATAAACTTACTGAATTAAAATTTATTTAAGTTGAATACAATATTTTTCATCCACGAATTTTACTAAACACACTAATTACTTGTTGATTTTTTCATAAATCAACAAGTATAATATTTAATTATTTAAAAGCCTCTGGTTTTAAGCTTGGATTATTAATAAACTTTGGAAC
>CAZGAI010000515.1:0-2956 GCA_964523175.1 uncultured Victivallales bacterium
CAAGGGAAAATTAGGGGTTTATTGCGGATTATGTCCCTAATTGTAATTACACCCAACATTACGAAGATATTTATGGTGAACCATATGAAGACCATGAAGATGAAAACGGAGAGTTGGATGTATGTAAAAATGATTTTAAAAAAATTAAGGTTCAAGATAGTTCTCAGATTCAAAATAATTTACTATGTTATAAACCTAATAATGTAAGATGTTATAATTGCTATGGTTTGTATGAAAGTTTCTACATTAAATCCTATTGTCTCAAATGCGGAGCTCTTAATGAATACTATCCCGATTCAATGATAAATTAGGATGTGCCATACAGAATGGAAGCAGTTCAGTGTTTCCATTCTGAACGATTGAAGATGTGAATGATACATACCATTCCCTAATGCAGCCCTTTCCCTCTTTTTATTGAGAGACGATACTCTCAACAAAAAATACGGGAAACCCCTGCGCCCCAACCCTCCGCCTCCGCTACGATATAGATTTAATATTAAAACATATTAAATCTATAACTACGCTCCGGCTCCGGAACTACAGACCCCCTCTAAACTATACCAAACAACTATTTTATATCTCCAGTAGCAACTCGCCTATTTGAGAACCAAAAGCTAAAATTTCATAATTCTTTTCCTGCCGTTTAAAATTATATAGAAATAATTTTAAACTCAAGGATCGTTCAATACGCATTATTTTTCGAATTGCTTGATGCCAATACGAAAAGATAATTGCTATCTCTCTAAATAATTTTGAAATTTCTTCACGCTTTTTTTGAACGTAAAAGACTCCTGGGTGTCTTTTTTTTTTGTTGTTTCGGCTTCAGTCGAATGTAGTTGTTGGGTTAAATATATTTTATATCCCTAACCTCAATAGCCTACAATTTTGTTTCATTTTTCAAATTTATTGAATTTTTATTCTAAAAATGTAAATAATTTTGAACCTCTCCGCTTCGCTGCGTTAAATTTTTCCAAAATTGCTTAACGGCTATGCGAAATGATAAATGATTGAAGTTGAGTATTTATTATTTCTTCTTCGACAAAGTGACTTAGGTTTGCGGTAATGTCAGCCTTTCACAATAAAAACAAAAAAAGAAAGGTAAGTTAAAAATGGTTTGTAACTTAATTGTAAAAGAAGATGAGAATAAATTTGAAAAAGAAATGAAAATGATTGTAGATAAATCTAGTATGAAAAGGGAAGCTCTTAAGCTTAGTTTAGAAATCAAAGAGGCAAAAAAGAAATTAGATTTCTTAGAAGAAGTAATTGAACATTACGAAGATATTTATGGTGAACCATATGAAGACCATGAAGATGAAAACGGAGAGTTGGATGTATGTAAAAATGATTTTAAAAAAATTAAGGTTCAAGATAGTTCTCAGATTCAAAATAATTTACTATGTTATAAACCTAATAATGTAAGATGTTATAATTGCTATGGTTTGTATGAAAGTTTCTACATTAAATCCTATTGTCTCAAATGCGGAGCTCTTAATGAATACTATCCCGATTCAATGATAAATTAGGATGTGCCATACAGAATGGAAGCAGTTCAGTGTTTCCATTCTGAACGATTGAAGATGTGAATGATACATACCATTCCCTAATGCAGCCCTTTCCCTCTTTTTATTGAGAGACGATACTCTCAACAAAAAATACGGGAAACCCCTGCGCCCCAACCCTCCGCCTCCGCTACGATATAGATTTAATATTAAAACATATTAAATCTATAACTACGCTCCGGCTCCAGTATTCGTATAGTCTACGAGAGTCAGGCAAGAATAAATTTTATAGTATTATATAAAGCAGATACAACTACATATTCTAATGTTCCCTCGGTATTAATATCTTTAAACAGTATTGGTTCTGACTCTGAATTTACTGGAATACCTACATAATAATATGAAGTTCTAGTTATGCTTCCTACATGAACTTCTTTAACTAAATATTTATTGAATGAGCTAGGTTCATGAGTTTGCAACCAATTCTTATTCATGTTGTCTGCTATTTTACTGATATTATTTCCAGTAATAATGTTATTAATATAATTAATATGCATTGCTGATATTTTTATAGAATTAATTATGTGTTTACCCCACATAAAACTCCATACATTAACATTAATTTTTAGTCTATAAAAAACTATAGCTGGATTACGTACTATCCCCATACGTTGGGGGTTGTCAATTTCTAACTTCTTAAAATATATATTTCCCCGCAATAGTTCTGGGTAGGATAATTCTGCCCTGACATCTGTCCCCACTATTTCAGAAATATAAAAATTAATCATATAAGACGGAACAAAATACAAAAATGCTGTAATAATTAGAATAGTAAAGAGATATTTTTTTCTAAAAAAAATCCCCCATATAATTCTAACAAGACTAAAGCCTATTATATAACTTAAAAACCCCATTGTTCTCTCTCTATTATCTTATTAATTATTGTTCCACATTAATTTACTTATTATATTCTACTATTGTAAACTCGTTATAATCGCAATCTACGCAACATAACATCCCTACTTTTAATTCTAAACTACCGCCACATTCAGAACATACTTTTTTTGTTGTCATATTTGCTTCTTTGGTTTTCATTTTAAATTTTATATACTAAATCCTATTTCTCTACTTTCTCTACTGTGGTTGGCTATATCATTAGTTCTTTTAAATTTCTCGTATATGTCAGGTTTATTCGGTTCTTCTTTTGTAATTGATTCGGTAATTTTTTTCCAATTTTCCTTTTCCTGAGGTGTAATATTTTGCATGAAAGAATTCTCATGTTTTATATCAAGAGCCGCTTTTCTGTCTGTTAATATTTTTGCCTGATATTCCAGTAATTTTTTATCGGGAACATGCAATCTGCACTCCTTTTGTGCTCTTGTTGCCGAAACATATGTAACATCCTTATTTATTTTCTCTGCACAAAATACTATAGATTGGGTTGTTGTTCCCTGTTT
>CAZGAI010000516.1:0-2949 GCA_964523175.1 uncultured Victivallales bacterium
TATTCGGGTATTATCCCTCAAATATCAGCAATCATGGGACCTTGTTATTGCAGGTGAGTATACCGCACCTCCTGCACAAGGTCCCATGATTGCTGATATTTGAGGGATAATACCCGAATACTTAACATTTCTAAAAAATATTTTCCCATATCCGGATAAACTTTCAATTCCTTCCTGAATCCTTGCTCCGCCTGAGTCATTCAGCCCGATTAAAGGAGCGCCGACTTGTCCTGCCATATCCATAACTTTGATGATTTTTTCAGCAAATGTTTCTGACAGCGAGCCGCCAAAAACTGTAAAATCATGTGCAAAGATAAAAACAGGTCTGCTGTCAATAGTACCGTAGCCTGTGATAACTCCATCAGTAGGTAACTGTTGATTTTGGAGTCCAAAGCTAGTGCAGCGATGTTCTTTTAACAGATCAAATTCTTCGAAAGAATTGTCATCAAGCAATAAATTGACTCTTTCTCTGGCAGTAAGTTTACCTTTTTTATGCTGGTTGGCTATTTTTTTTTCTCCGCCACCTAGGTATGCGGCTTCTTTAAGTTTTTTTAATTCTGTAATTGCAGCTTTTGTTCTCATTTTGACTCCATGCTTTATAACATTTTTATTTTATTTGAATTTACTTTATAACCTGACTTGATTGCTTCTGAACTATGTTAAATTTTTTTATCCATGCTTTATGGCTTTTATTTAAGTAATCGTCAATATGGACCGGGTCCTGTTTTGTAAAACTTCCACCCCAGCGTAATTCTTTATCTTTTCTGATATTTCTAAAAAAATTCTGAATATTATAAGGAAGATTTTTAATATTTTCTATACGCATAGATTTAGAATCATACCATTTACCGTTACTTTCTATATTCATATCTATCGCATGGCCGGCTAAATGGTTTGACCATTTTGCCTGGGGTACGATAGCCCCGTTAACTTTCTGGCTAGCTTTTCTAAATGAACTTGTAACAAAAAGTGTTAAATGATTATTTTTTGCATAGGAGTTAAGCCGGTTCATACTGTTAAGAAAAGAATAATCAATTATTACAGGTTTATTCTCATAACCTTTAATATTGGAGGATTTATATACTGTTAATCCCTGGTGTGAAGGTGAGACATTTTTGCATGAGCTAATATAAAGAAACACCATTCCTGAAGCCAGGAGAAATATAGTTATCCATAAAAAAATTGAAACTGTAAAATAATTTTTTATAATTTTCATTTAAAATAATTTTTTATAATATGTTAATAATAGTGAAATTTTAATGTTTACTTTTTATCTTCTTGATAGATAACAACCTCATGTCTTATGCTATCAAAATCATCCTAAAATATGCTTAATTTTATTAAATTTAACTTCCTAAAGTAGCTGACTTTCTGATAAAAACAATGCTATGTTGTAAACTAATTTTTAAAAAAAAATAGTGTTGATGAGAGGTCTAGGCAGAGAAAATTATTTTTCATTAAAACTACAGAATAATGCTAGTTGCAGGAAAGTCTATAGGTAGGATTAGCCGGTTTGTTTGAGCCGTATAACTTTGGATTAAAAGTCCTGGAATTACTTTTTACATATCGGGTAAGTAAGTGTAAGGATACTGCATATAAGCAGTGGTATGCATAAGAGCTGAATCCCTCTGCCAGTACCGACTAAGCCTATAAGGTAAAAAGAAACAAATAGTGTCCCCAAGATGCCTCCAACAGTTGAAACTGCATAAATATTACCAACTTTTTTCCCTATCTCCTGTTGTTCTTTGATCGATAATTTTACTAGATATGGAGAAACAACTCCCATACATATACATGGAATTGTAAACAGTATTGCGGATGCCGCTAAAGCAGAATATTTAATATCAATAGCTAGGACAGATATGCTGGAACAGATTAGTTTTCCATAATATGAGACTAAAAAAATAAAAAGTACAGAGCAAAAAATTATGCATCCCAGTTCGATGTATGAACTATGTCTATCAGCGAGCCGGCCGCCAACTGAATAACCAATACTTAACCCAAACATAAATACTGCAATAAGCCCCCCCCACACATAAACTGAACTGCCAAAATACGGAGCTAGTATGCGACTCCCCAAAATTTCATATCCCATTAGAGAAAAGCCTGAGAGGAAAGCAACTGTACACAAAATAAATCCTGTATTGGTCTTATTGTTCTGGTTTGAACTCATGAATAACCTGATTTTTTTAAGTTCCTGATAGGAAACAATATTATATTTCTTGATAAATTAAAACAGTAGAACAAGTCTAACTTGTTTTAACGAATTCAATTAAGCTAACGAATAATATGCCTGTTAAAAGATTTTGTCGAATGATTACAGCAAAATAGAGTTGATCTTCCGTTATAGAATCAAAATATAAAATACCTCCTGTATTTTATATTTCTACTACTTTGATCTTCAATCTTTTCTATAATAAAAAGGCATGACACTGATTTTCTCTATAAAAATATTGTTTGTTATTTGAAAATACGTATCGCCGCTTTTTTTTTGTTTAAAACAATTAACAGAGGTCAGAGAACAGAAAATAGGATAATAGTAATAATGGTAAACCTCCAGTTTAACTGGAGGACTCAACCAAGTTTGACTTTTACGGAAATAGTAATACTCCGTTACCTATGAACCCTGCGAGGAGTTACAGGTAAATTTAAAGGAGTATTACAAATGAATAGTCAAAAACTATCACATAGCAGTTGGGAATGCAAGTATCATGTTGTGTTTATCCCGAAGTATAGGAAAAAGGTTCTTTACGGTCAATTACGACAATATGTTAGTGATATAATAAGAATGATGGCCAAACAAAATGAATTTTGGCGGTCAAAAATTTTGGGCTCGGGGATATTATGTTTCAACAGTCGGCCGAGAAGAACAAGTAATCCGTGATTATATAAAGAATCAGGCAGTGGTGCATAGAAAGTATAAGTGCTTACCTCGGGAGATCTGTATTG
>CAZGAI010000517.1:0-2941 GCA_964523175.1 uncultured Victivallales bacterium
TACCATCTATTATTCCGTTTACTCCAAGGATATTAATAAATGGTATAAGCATGAATATTCCGATTCCCTGAGTTATACCGTTTAAAACGGAATAAAATACAAGTAAAAGAGTTTTTAGTTTAGAAAAGGTTATAAACTCTTTAGTATACTGGATTAATATGGATAGATTCTTTTTCATGTTATATATTTAGCTCTTTTTTTATCACCGAATTAAACAAATTGAACTTTCATTGTTTATACCTTAACCTATACCACCTAACTGTAGCAAAAATAGGATGGAGAAATATGTATAGGAAAAATAATCTTTCAGGAAGAGGAAATCTTTCAATATCATTTGATGATACAAAGTGTTTCTTGAATGCTGCTATTTTATATTTCCAACCTTTTTGGAGAAGAAGACTATTTATCAGCTGCTTATACTTATTCTGTATTCGTTCAATAAAGGAACAGTTTCCTGCATGAATTTTTGAACCATTAATAGCCTTTAGATTTAAACTTAAAAGAGTTCCTATTTTTCTGTCATTTAATAAACGAAGCTTCATCTCTTCATTTATTTCCGGTACTCCAAATAATTCATTACACAGTAAGAGAGAAGAAACAACGGAACGAGTAACGCGAAATCTTTCTGCAAGCTCAAGAATATCTACTATATTGAATTCATCATTATTACAAAATTGAGCCATATCACGTATCCAGAAAAGTCTAAACCATTGATGTATTGCACCGTGCATAAGGCAGTATAACATTTTGTAATTGAAACTAAAACGATTAAAATCGACTTGAGAAATATTCGTTTGGACAATACTATGTTTTGCAGATTCAGTGAACCCTAAAGCCAGGTATTCATTATTGAATAATTTCCAATGGACTTCAATTATAACATTTGTCTCTTTATTTTTATATGAAAAATGGTTAGTGTATGGTTTTATAAATTTCAGAGGTAAATCGGTGGGTACTAAGTTAGTGTAATCTTTTTCGAAAATGCTGACTGTTTTTTCTATATCATCTTCTTCTATTAGAATATCAATATCTTTAGAACTTCTCTGTGTTGTATTTTTATATAATAAAACAGATAACAGCTGTCCCTTTAAAACTGTGAAATTTATATTTTTTTCAGCAAAAAGTTTATTTAATTTCTTAAGTTCATAAGTTTGAGTTAGAGATTTTCTTGCATTATCTACGTTCAATACTCTTAGTTTTTTTATAACTTCGTTAGGGAAACAGTCTAATTCTTTAGCAACTTCATAGATGTGTGTGTAGACCTTATGGAATTTAGTAAGTCTTAGAAATTCATCAAAATTAATTGAACTATCAGCAACTAAAGACCCAATTTGTTTATTTAAAGCTGTATCTTTGTTAATCTGATATTTTAGCAGCTGAATTATTAAATATAATTCTTTGCAGTCAATATTTTTATTATTTTTTCTATGCAAAAATAAATCTTTCTTTATTTATCACCAAATTAAATAAATTGGATTTTTAGTTGAATTCGTTTAATTCGGTGACAATACTTTCTTTCAGTTTATCCAAAATAAGCAACCTCGGCAAATTCACTGTTGTCTCTCCCTCCTGTCACAGGAATGTCTCCAACTTTCAGCCAGGCATGGGCAATAAGTTTCTTCTCATTATCTTTACTCATACCCAAGTAAAGCGTGCTTTCAATCTTTCTAATTTTTAAAACAAATCTGCCTGTGACAGCCTGTGGAAGACAATTGCATTTCCATGGAAGAAGAGGCGATATACGCCTGATCCAATAAGAAGCTCTTTTTATAATTTCTGAATCAGTTTCTTTTCCATTGCTTATTTTTTTATAAGTCCCAAGCATGGCCTTTAAAACTTTGTAAGGTAATAGAATTATTGCCATTCGGGATATGAATAGGAAGAAAATAACTTCAATGATCAATCTTTTTTCACTGTTCTTAAGCCTAAAAAATTTTAGTATCAATCTCATAGTCTACTTTGCTCTTTAATCATAACAATTTAATCGTCAAGATAACTGTGTTCCTAATTTTTATAAGAAACTTTAACCAAGTATTATTATAGTTTTTGCATCTAAAATACTTAAATCAAGTGCAGATTATTGACACATTATTTACCATCTTTACTGTTTGATTTCAATTAGATAATAGAGTTAAACGCTGAAATAGTGGAACTTTTTCATAAAAAGCTATGAATTAACTGGAAAAGTTTTCTGGACACTGGCAATCAATAGGCAATTCAAGGTTTAATAAAGAAATAGTTACGAAAAGAAATTAAGTGTTATGATTAGAAAAGTAAAAAACCTAGAACAAAGTACCTACTTAAACTCTATTTCTTGAAATAGGCTGTTTTCTGCCTAAAGACTGAACTTATTTTTTCTTTCTTATTGTCCGAGGACTTTGGGGATATCTTAATGGGGGACTTTTGCTTTGAAAGAAAATACATATTACATTGATTTATTTTTACGTAAAGCTTATAATATTGTCACCCGACCAAAGGAAAGGTGTACGAGGTCCATAATATCGGGATAAATAAAAAGGGTATAAAATGAGCAAGTTATTATATGTTGAATCATCACCAAGAAAAAATAAAACAATAATAAAGATAATAGAAAGGTATTAATCTTTATGAATACAGGGTTTTTCTGGTCGAGTGGTATGTTGATTTTTCCAATAATAATGATCACTATAATGATAATATTTATCTTTATTTTCTGTAGGGGAAGAGGTATTTCATTCTGTTGTAATAAAAAAGACAGTAAAATTATTAGTGATGAAACAGCAATGGACATACTCAATAAAAGGTATGTAAATGGTGAAATAACTAAAGATGAATATCAGCAAATTAAAGCAGATATTTCTAATAGTTAATATCATTTATTTGAGATAATTACAAAACATGCGCAGTGCATGGAAACGACAGAGCGTTTCCCTCCATTGTGAATTTAAAACTGGAGGGTTTT
>CAZGAI010000518.1:0-2932 GCA_964523175.1 uncultured Victivallales bacterium
TTCTCCATCAAAATACTGACCTTCTTGAATAACTTTACCGATTTCAAGCCTAATATGATTTAAATGAGGAAATTCCTTGCCTTTTCTTGACTCTAAATGAACCGTACCATTCTGTTTGTAAGCCATAATATGACAGCAATTAAGTCTCTATGTGAAAGAGCTATTTTATTAGAAAATGGAGAGAAAATATTTGAGGGAAATAGCGATGATGTAATTCATAAATATTTATCTAACGGTATTGATTTTGATGTAAGTGGTTATAACCGTAGAAAGGATATTGTTACTTCAACAAATGTTGACTTATTGGAAGCTTCTGTTCATGCAGAAAATAAATCTTGTAATTCTGCGATGAGAATTGATGAAAAATTACTTATTCATATTAAATTTAAAGTAAAAAATCCAAATAATGTGTATCATACAACACTTCATTTTAGAAGTGATAGAGGAGTAATTATCTTTGTAGCTACCGGGGGTATGATCAAAGGAGTTATTAGTGAAAGAGAGTATACGAATACCTGTATAATTCCGCCTAACTTTCTTAATTCAATATCGTACAGTATTGATTTATTAATTGTTGAAAATCATAGACGTGTGGTTATTAATAAAAAAGATTATTTACTGTTTACATTGCTGGATACAGAAAAAGAAATTGGTCGATATATGGGGAAAGAACCTGGTTGTATAAAACCAAAATTTGAATGGATAACTAATTAATTATGAATGATATATTTGTTACACAGCCTTCCCTTCCAGTATTAAGTGATTTCATTCCTTATTTAGAGAAAATCTGGAAATCGAAGAATCTTACAAATAATGGCATTTTTCACACACAGTTTGAAGAGGCTTTGGCTGAATATCTTGGAGTCAAATATGTTTCACTTTTTTGTAATGGCACCATAGCACTTCTTGTAGGATTAAGAGCTCTTGAAATTGAAGGTGAAGTTATTACTACACCCTTTACTTTTGTAGCTACTGCACATGCCATAAAATGGGCAAAGTTAACGCCTGTTTTCTGTGATATTGAAAATGAAACTTACAATATTAATTCTGATAAAATAGAACCACTCATTACAGAAAAGACTAAGGCAATTATGCCGGTGCATGTATATGGAAATCCATGCAATATAGAAAAATTTGATAATATAGCAAGAAAAAATAAATTAAAAGTTTTTTATGATGCAGCACATGCCTTTGGAGTTAAGAAAGATAATTATTCAATATTAAACTGTGGTGACTTATCAATGCTCAGTTTTCATGCAACAAAAATCTTTAATACATTTGAAGGTGGAGCATTAATCACAAATAATTTTAAATTAAAACAGAAAATAGATAAACTTAAAAACTTTGCCTTTGAAAATGAAGCAACAATCTCAGGACTTGGAATTAATGGTAAAATGAATGAATTCCAGGCAGCCCTGGGATGTTTGCAATTGAAGTATATTGCCGGGAACATTGAAAAATGCAAAATAATAACTGAATTTTACAGAAAACAGTTGAATTATGTTTCTGGTATATCTTTCTTGAGTGATATGCAAAATATCAATCATAATTATTCATATTTTCCAATTTTAGTAGATGAAAAAAAATATGGTATTTCAAGAGATATTCTTTATAAGAGGCTTAAAGAATATAAAATTATGAGTAGAAAATACTTTTACCCACTTGTCAGTAACCTTGAAATTTATAAAGAATTACCGAGTGCATCAATTGAAAACTTACCTGTAGCAAACAAGAAAGCTGAACAGGTATTATGTTTGCCAATTTATCCAGATTTAGACATAAAAGAAATAGAAAGAATTGTTAGTATAATTACTAAAATATAAATTTTTAATCATTTAAAATTGTTCATAAGATCCAAACGTAAAATGACCTTCTTAACAGAAAAACAATTAGAACGCTATAACTTTGGTTTCCTTGGAGAAAACGTAAAGATATCAGATAAAGCATCAATTTATAATGCTGAAAAGATTCATCTTGATGATAATTGTAGGCTTGATGATTTCTGTATTCTATCTGCGGGTAAAGGCGGAATTCATATTGGGAAATATGTACATATAGCATCATACTCAAGTTTAATTGGATCTGAAACTATATATTTCTCAGATTTTTCCGGTGTTTCTTCAAGAGTTTCTGTTTATTCAAGCAGTGATGACTTTTCTGGTGAATTTATGCCTCATCCTACTATACCTGAAGAATACAGAAAAGTTTATAGTGCTAAAGTTTTTTTTGACAAGCACACAATAGTTGCTGCAGGTTGTATTGTCTTGCCGGGAGCAAAGCTTAATATTGGTGTAGCTATTGGAGCAATGTCATTAGTTCTTGGAAAAGAGTATAAAAAATTTACTGTTTTTGTGGGAATTCCTGCAAAACCAATAAAGAAACGTAGTAAAGAGTTATTAAACTTTGAAGAAAAATTAATTGAAAAGTATATAAATGGACGATAAAATCAGCGAAAATCAGCCTATTGTTTCTGTTTGTTGTATTACCTACAACCATGAAAACTTTATTAGAGATACAATTAATGGTTTTTTAATGCAGAAAACAACTTTCCCTTTTGAAATAATCATAGGAGAGGATTTTTCTAAAGATAACACACGAAATATATGCATAGAATATTTAAATAAACATCCTAATATTTTTAGGCTTTTGCTATCAGATAGAAACTTAGGTATGTCTTCTAATTTTGTGAGAACCCTGAAATCCTGTAGAGGTAAATACATTGCCTTATGTGAGGGGGATGATTACTGGACAGACCCATTCAAACTTCAAAAACAAGTTGATTTTCTCGAGCTTAATCCTGATTATTCAATCTGTTTCCATAATGTCAAAATATTAAAAAATAATGAATTAATAAATGATTGTATAACAAGAAGTGTTAGAGAAACAACAAGTACTGTTGATTTGATTGATGGTAATTATATTCATACAACAT
>CAZGAI010000519.1:0-2929 GCA_964523175.1 uncultured Victivallales bacterium
ATTATACTTAAAAACAACAAAGAAAGGGATGCTTATTATAAAGACAATAATTGCAGATAATCTATATAATTTTTTAGGGCATTTATTTTTTTTATCTGCAAAATATGGGAATAATAATATACTTAAAATAAAAATAATTAATCCAAACGTATTTAAGGAGAGAACTTTAAAATAAGAATAATTATATACTTTTCCCAGATAGGAAGGTAAGTACATGTAGAAAGTAGTGATACATGAAGCGGCAAACATTGTTGTAAATATACCGGCTATGGTTGGAAGTTTATATTGCTTTAAAATATCTTCAAAAGGCAGTTTAGCCTGTTTTTTGAATTTTTCTATTTCCTTGAATGCAGGAGACTCTGATAACCTACTTCTTATATAAATACCGATTACACCAAGTAAACCTCCAAGAAGGAATGGTATTCTCCAACCCCAGGACATTAAAGATTCATTAGATAATGAGTGGGTTATAAGCGCTCCAATCAATGAACCAATAAGAATTCCGCCAACAAGACCGCTGACTAGCGTTGCTATACCTGTAGATTTTTTATTTTTAGGCATATGTTCATAAACAAATGTTGCTGCTCCGGGAATTTCCCCACCGACTGCAAGTCCCTGGCATATTCTAAGTATTAGAATCAGTAAGGGTGCAAAAACTCCTATTGATGCATATGTAGGAAGTAAGCCAATAAGAAAAGTTGGTACTGCCATTAGAAAAATTGTTAAAGTGAAAATTTTCTTTCTCCCATATTTATCTCCGAAGTGGGCAAGAATAATTCCGCCTATTGGTCTAACAAAATATCCAATAGCAAACATTGCATAAGTTGCAAGCAATGCAATAAAAGGGGAGTCATGAGGTGAAAAAAATACTTCGGAAATGATTTTTGCAAAAAGGATGAATATCACAAAATCGTAGTATTCCATTGCTCCTCCTATTGCGGAGGACATAATTACCTTAAAATATTGTTTTTTTTCTTTCATAAAACTCTTTCTGTAGCATTGTTAATAATTTTTTTGTTAGTTTAGCGTATTTATGATATTGAGCATCGTGGCAAGACCTCCACCTAAGGTTAAGTAATATTTAGTCTATGGAAGAATTCTATTTCTATTAATAGAATACAGATGCTTATTTATGAAATATTTTAACATATTCAGAGTTTATGTCAACAGGTATTTGCATTAAAATTATAGATATATTATATTTTAAAGTAAATTTGCATTTACATAGGTGACTAATATGCTTTCTTATATATATATGAAATTCTTAGAAAAATACCCCCAAAAATATGATTCAGGTATAGGTTCTCATTCTGCTGAAATTAGAGATGAAATTATATCAGAACATGTGAAACCCGGTATAAAAATGCTTGATGTAGGGTGCGGAACAGGGATGCTTGTTGAAAAGGCCGCTAAAATAGGTGCGGAAGTTTCAGGAATAGATATATCTGAAAAGATGCTGGAAATATCAAAAAATAGGATAGAAAGATTAAATCTGCAGAATAAAGTATCTTTGCATTATTCCGAATCCGGTATAGCTGAGATGGATGTATTATTTAAAGATAACAGCTTTGATTTAATTACATCTACACTGTTGATAAGTGAATTGTACAATGAAGAACTAAGTTGGCTGCTGAAGGAAATGAGAAGAGTGCTTAACTCATCGGGTACTGTTGTTATTGCAGGTGAAATTTCACCTAAAGGTTTTTTAAAAAGACTGAGTTATCTTTTACTGCGATTACCTCTACTTGTGTTTACATATTCAACAACTCAATCAACTACCAGACCAGTGAAGAATTTATCCTCAAAAATAAAAAATGCAGGTTTTACAGTTTTAACAGAGAGACATTCTTCATTATTTGGAAGCTTTGTTATTATATCAGCACAAAAAAGTAAGATATTTGATGGTGCAGAGAAAGGGACTCTGTATAATCCGGCGAGTGATATTTCAAGATTAAAAACATTATGGGATTATCTGGGAAGATGGTTCCCAAATCCTGTAACACCCGGTCTTAGAATAATCGGTAATCCTGATAAAAATTCACCCGTTATTGTAACATCCAATTTTCATCTTACAGTACGCCGTGTTGAAAAAATTTTAACTAATGAAAGCTGCTTTTTATTGGTTGCACCTACTAATGGAATAAACGTCTGGTGTGCTTCATGTGGTGGAAGTATGGATACTTCTTCTATTATCAGAGTTATCAAAACAAGCGGTATTACGGATTTGGTTAATTGTCATAAAATAATATTGCCGCAGCTTTGTGCGCCCGGTGTTGATAGGAAACTGCTTTTTGATAAAACCGCTTGGAAGTCTACTTTTGGTCCGGCACGTGCAGAAGATTTGCCGGAGTTTTTTTCTGAAAATAATAAAACCCCGAAACAATCTCTTTTTGAATTTACTTTAAAATTTCGTTTCGAGATGTTACTATCTATGAATGTTCTTTTGTGGATACTATCATGTGGTGTTATTTCGTTAATAAATCCATTATTGATATTACCTTTCAGTTGTGTATTCTGGATAATAGGTCTAATCCTTTATATAGGATTTCCTGCTATCCCGGGAAATAGCGGAATTTTAAAAGCATTGCTACTATCTGTAGTTGGAGTACTGGGTATAATAATTACCATGTTTATTCAGAATGAATATTGGTTAACTAATTGGGGATGGATGATTGCTGTATTTTTAATAGCAATGTGGTTTGGATTCGATCTAAGGGGAATTGTAGGAGGTTATAAATCAGAGGCTGAACATTTCCTATATAAAATTGGAATAAAATCCTTTGGCCGTTTTTTTTCAGTAAGTGCTAAATCCTTTGGTACTATAAAGCTTGATTCAGATAAGTGTATCTCCTGCTTAGCCTGTGTTAATGTTTGCCCCCAAGGGGTTTTTGAGTATACCAACTCTAAAAAAATTGTTTTAAAAAGGCCG
>CAZGAI010000520.1:0-2918 GCA_964523175.1 uncultured Victivallales bacterium
AAAATGAAATCAGATTGGAATTTAGTGCGAAATATTTCTAATTCTTAGGAGCTGTGTCCCTGATAGTAGAACCACTCAACTTCATCTTCTGAATTTTTTGCATTATATGTCCAAATGGTTTTATTGTCTTTTGCAGATTTTAAAATGAAATCTATCTCAATTTGATTTTCAGTCCAACCGGCTGGAGCGCCTATGAGCCAAAGTAATGAGCCAAAAAAAGAAAGGCAGTATGTAAACATTTTTTGCCTATATAAAGTGGATTCAATAATTCCGGTAAAGATATAATCCGGTTTTATTTCTGTGTATTGTTTTAAGAAATAAATATTTTTAAACAGTTTAGAATACTTCAAACTCATTTCTGCCGCTTCTGCCAATTGCACTGTTGGGTAGAATTTGAAGCTTTGTATACTTAGATAAAATTTACCATCTTCCGGCCTGTTATAATATCCCCAGCCAAACGGCATTAGCGGAATCCATGAAAAGAACATTTTGTTACTTCCTATTTCCGGTCTGTTATCCTTAAAATTTTCTACAACAACAGTACAATCATATTGATGCTTGGCTATTGCTGCATCTGCAGGCACTCTATAATCAAATGTTCCCATGCACCCGGAAATCAATAAACAACAACAGACTACTGTAAAATAATTTAAACTCCTTCTCATAATTTAAGCTCCTATTTTAAATGCTCATTATAGGGTTATTTGCCCTTTAAAGCTATATTTTCCTGATTTAAATGAGCAAAAAAATGTAATCGTTAATTTGCTGTTAACTCAAGTATTAAAGTTTTTCTTTTTACAGATTATATTTCTTCCAGAATTCTTTGTCCTGGGAACACCTGCTTTTATAAGCTCTGTTAATGTAATATTTAGATTTTAGAGAATCTTCAGGTGTTCCAGTTCCATAATGATACATCTGTCCAAGAGAAAATTGAGCAAATATATTACCCTGTTTCGATGCTTTAGTATACCAGAAAACAGCCATTCTGTAGTTACTCCTGACTCCGGTTCCCCATTGATACATCCTTCCGAGTCTGACCTGTGCGTCTGCATTACCCTGTTCTGCTGATTTTTTAAAAAGGTAAAATGCCTTCTTATAGTCTATTGATACTCCATTGCCGTAACGGTACATCAGCCCAAGATAATACTGAGCGGCAGGTTCACCCTGTTCAGCTGATTTTTTGAGGTATACAGCAGCCTGCTTATAATTTCTGTATCTGTAATAATCCATTCCAACCTGAAAGTCTGATTCTGCATCGGCAGAAACAAAACAACAAGCAAAAAATAAACAGATTAAGAATATTATTTGTTTCATAAAATGTTTAACAGTAAGGTATTTTGATATCTATTAATTACTATTCTCATTTGAAATTTGTTATTTCTTATCTTGTCTATACCCGTATAAATTATGATCTAGGCCTTTTTATTAAAGAGCAGTATTATTCCGGTAATTGTTACAAAAAACACCCCGAAGACTAATACAATGCCTGCATATTTAGCGATAATCTCCCAGCTGTGTAAATCTTGAATCAGTTTGATTTGCTCCCTGCTTAAGGCGCCTGTTCCTTTTAAAAACAAAAGAGCTCCTGTAGCTGTAACAATAAGAAAAAACGGGGCGAAGACCAAAGATGAGTATTTATGTAGTTTTCTTACTTTCATACATACCTTTTATAATAGTATTTCTTAATTTATTGAATGTTGGTTAATAATTACTACTTAGGTTTGCTAATCACGATGAAACCTCTGGATTTTTTAGAGGTTGAATCAATCGTATTCATACCATTGTACACATCTTCAGCATCCAGCCAGTGTATATTGTAATTCTTATATCTTGCAACATCAAAAACCAGAATTTTATTTTCTTTAGTGTTATAAATACCCAATGGTGAAAAGTGCCCTCCGCTTTTCTGTCCAACAGCTTCTCTGAGATAATTCATAACGACACGACTATTGGGGTCATTAATTTTTGATATCAGAATTTTAATGGCATTATCTTTGCTCATTGTTGATGCATGATAAGTTTCAACATTCAGACCATAAGATTTAAATACATTAGACAATTCATTAAGAGTAAGACCATTTGCATTAACTTGGGATGGGGTAGCAATACTTAGAACTGCTTTTGTGAAAATATTATTTTGAGTAAAGTACTTGTAGGGGTAATATACCGCAGTTAAAGGAGCTTCACTTTTTATTAGTGAATTAAGGACTATCACAGCACTTGCAATTCCGCAGTAACTTAGATTTTTCTGGGTTTCGTAATTGTTATTTAAAGCTGTAAAATTCAGGTTGAGTGATTCTTTTAACAGTTCCAGGCCTTTTCTTGAATTGGCAGGGATAGTTTTTCCTAATCCGGACAAACTTAATACTATACTTAAAATCAATATTGATATAAATGTTAGGCAGATGTTTTTTGTATTTGAGTTCATAAAGTCCTTTCTTTATTGTTCAGAATTTTCATTTTTATGAAATTTTCTATGAATCAAATATACTAACCAACTTCCTCATCCAGGTAGTCCATTGTATTTTCGTCATCATCATCATATCCATCATTAGTATCTTTGAAATTTATTTTTTTAAGAGGACTTTTTGATAAATACTTCTGCTTCTCTGTTCCAATATCAGCTATTAGAAACTTTACCTTTTCTTCAGGTATTTCCTGTGCCTCCATCCAGTCCCAAAAATCTTCCATGATTTTGTGGCTTTTAAAAAATGAGGATGTGACTTTTACTGTCTTTATCCTTTTATCTTTGTAAAAGATATTTAAAAAATCAAGCAATGTTCTGCAATCATCTATTGTTTTTACAACTAAACTGGCTTTTTTAATTTCCATTAGCAACCTCTTCAGTTAAAGATATTGTTATTTAAAACGGACATAAATTAATATGTAAATTACAGCAATATTTAGTCTCTGCTTTT